>JAIRNJ010000199.1 GCA_031258115.1 Treponema sp.
CTGACGCTTGGGCAGATAGTAACGGAGGAAAAGAGCAAGGGAAACGGAGTTTCCACGATAACGGCGGTGCCGAAACTGCTTGACATGGTGGACATACAAGGGGACGTGATGCATGCAGCCCTCAATGAGGATTTCCTGTATCAGGCTTTGTTTGCAGAGTAAACGCCGATGCCCTGAGAAAATAACCGTAGCTCCCTTGTTATTAATGAAAGATACTGATAAAATAGAAATAATGTATAAAATGGAGGCATTTTATGAAGACGGTTCTGGTGGTTGATGATTCCCGAATCATGCGGAATATCGTAAAAAATACTTTCATGGAATTGAAGATTCCCTGTCAGTTTTTGGAAGCGGCAAACGGCGTCGAGGCGCTGCAGCAGCTACAGCTTAATTCCATCGACCTGATTCTGCTGGACTGGAACATGCCGGAACTTTCGGGCATCGACTTTCTCAAGCAGGTGCGGGCCATCGCGCAGTACAAGGATCTCCCGATCATCATGGTTACCAGCGAGTCCGCCAAGTACAACGTAATTGAGGCTTTGAAGAACGGTGCTACCGATTATATCATCAAGCCGATAAACGAAAAGAGCTTCAGGGAAAAATTGTCAAAGATAACAATTTAACCTGAAACGTTAACCTGAAACGGGCCCGATAAAAGTCCGTTTAAAAATTTGAAAAGGAACCAGAATGGAAAAGTATATTCAGCCTTTTATTGATACGACACGGAATGTGTTCAAGGAATTTGTCGGAACCGATCTTGTTGTAGACCGGCCTTTTTTTGCGGACAAGGACAAGGCAACGGATTGGGACATTTCTGCGGTTATAGGGCTCACGGGAGAAGCCAGGGGCGCGGTGGTAATCTCGATGAAGAACAGTCTGGCTATCAGGATCACCGATCTTCTCACCGGTTCAAGTCACACGAAGCTTGACGATGATGTGGTGGATGCGGCCGGGGAGATCGTCAACATCATAGCGGGCAATGTTAAGAAGAATCTTGAGGAAGCTTTCCGGCTGGTCATTTCGCTGCCGGCGATCGTTACCGGGAAAGAACATACCGTCAAGTGGCCCAATAATTCGGCCCGGATCATCTGCATACCCTTTACGGCTTTTGGAAACGAGTCTTTCACCCTTTCCGTAGCCATAGAGGCGGTTAAGGGCGCCTAGCATGGCCAAAGGTACAAGCGTTCTTCTGCGCTTTCTCTCCAGCAATAAATTTGAAGATCTCCGTGACAAGGCGGTTGTTGAGTCTCTCGTCCGGTATGTTCTTTTTAATGTAGCCCTCATCATCGGCGGCGGTTTCCTTGTCGGCTTCGGCGGCACGGTTATTCTGGAAGGCAATGTAATCCGGGGCATAGCGGATATCTGCGTAGGCATTCTCTGTTTTATCGCCATAGGGCTTCTGCGTACAAAACTGGCCTTTACCGGTATTGCCATTGTTCCCATTTCGGTTTTTGCGGTCCTCTGTGTCGGACTGGTTATGTCGGGCGGAGAGAAGGGTTTTGCGGGGCTGTGGATCTATTCATTCCCCCTTATCTCGATCTTCGTATTGGGACTCAACATAGGTATTGTTCTTTCGGGTCTTGTGCTGGCAGGAACCATGCTGGTTGCCTTTGTTCCGGGTCTTGCGGATTTTGATTATACGCTGGCCATTACACTGCGGATCATCGCCGTTTATATTCTGGTTTTTGCCCTTACCATCGTGTATGAACAGGTGCGGCTCCTCAAAGACCGCTGGGTAAAACAGCTCACCAACGCTCTGGAATCGGAACGGGATCAGATCGCCGCAATGAAAGACAGCCTCAGAGTAGGCCTCTTCCTGCTTGACAAGGATTATGTCATTCAGCCCGCCTTTTCCCGGGCGCTGGTTGATATTATGGGAACCGATGAACTTGAAGGGAAACGTTTTACCGCACTTCTGGACTCTTCATTAAAACAGAAGGAGCGGGAAACCCTGGAAGACTATTTCGGCATGGTGCTGAACCGCTCTTTTGATGCAAAGATGCTGGACGACATCAATCCTGTTGCCGAATTTGAATACACCGATCCCCTGTCCTCGGAGATAAAAATCCTGCGTTCAAATTTTACCACCGTTGACCGCGGCTATGGCGATTATCAGATTCTGGGCAACATTGAAGACATTACCGAAGCAAAGAAGCTGCAGCAGCAGCTTGCCGAAGAGGAAGGCAAACGGGAAGAGGAGATGAAGGCGCTCTTCCAGGTAATCCAGGTAGAGCCGCGGGTTTTCGGCGATTTCCTTGAGGACACCGATTATGAATTTGACAGAGTCAATACGATCCTCAAAGATCAGAAATTGTCCGGAAAAGACGCCATGGTGATGATTTACCAGTCCGTCCATGCGATCAAATCAAACGCCCTGATTCTGGGGCTTGAAAATTTCAGCAGCAAGCTTCATGAACTGGAAAACAAGATCCGCAAACTCAGGGAGAAGGATGATGTTTCCTTTGAAGAGGTTCTCCATATTACCGTAGAGCTGGAAAACATCATGCGGGAGAAGGACAAGTTCCGGGATATAATCGGAAAGATCGAAAGCTTTAGGGGTACGGGAGGCCGGCGGCAGGATCGCTTCGTACTGATAGAAACCCTCAGCAAGGCATGCGAAAAGGCTTCGGAAGCCCTGCATAAAAAGGCAAAATTCATTGTTGACGATCTGGACGGCGAGATTCTGGAGCATGGCCCCCGACGGGTGATCAAGGAGATATTGACCCAGCTTGTTCGCAACTCGGTGTACCACGGCATTGAAGCGCCCGAGGACAGAAAGGCCGCGGGAAAAGAAAGCGAAGGTTCCGTCAGGCTTGTCATCAAGCATGTGGGAGACAAGATCACCATCAATCTTTCCGATGACGGCAAGGGGCTGGACTTTGAAAAGATCCGCAGGAAGGCCCTTTCGTCAAAGATTCTGAAAAGCGAAGAAGAGGCCGGGGATAAGTCCAGGCTTTTAAACGCAATTTTTGCGCCGGGTTTCAGTACAGCGGAGACGGCGGATCTCAATGCGGGCCGGGGCATAGGACTTAACCTGGTGCGTGAACGGGTCAGGGATCTTAAAGGTTCCATAAAAGTGCAGACCGAACCGCGGAAGGGAACCAGTTTTACAATTATTATTCCCTATGAACCGGCCCAGGATCTGCACTGATTCTGCGGGTCTTTAAACGGCATACAGGGGTAAAACGGAGAATAGCAATGGCAACGGAATTTAGCGCAAGTATAAAGTTGGCCGACAATATGGTACGGACTTCTTCCTTCATGAAGTTCCGCCTTACCCTCTTTTTTGGCTTTTTCTTTGTGGCATTATTCGGAGTCTTTATCATCACTTCGGTGCTTCAGGTCAACTCGGTTACCCGTTATGTCTGTTCCCAGTTGGCCATGCCCCCCGTAAATCGCGTGGAGGAACTGATCGGGGGAGATAATCTTGATGATTTTCTGGAACTTACCCTAAGTCTTGATGATACTTCCGATTATTATATTAATACCCAGAAACGAATGCTGGAGATAAAGAACGAATTCGGGGTGCAGTATCTGTACACAATGATCCTCATATCCGATACGGTTTACCGTTACATCATAGACGGAAGTTCTACCCCGGATGATGAAGAAAATTTTTCGCCCATAGGCACCGACGAGGATGTTTCCGATTATGAGGAAGCCTTCTTTGTCACGGTACGAACCGGAACCTCCCTGCTGGGAGGCATCGATCACACGGAACTGTGGGGAAATGTTATTTCGGCCTACGCGCCCATCCGGAACCATGACGGAGAGGTGATAGGGATCATCGGCTGCGACCTTGACGCCGACCCAATCATTGAATGGATCAGGCTTCAGGTGCTCTGGCAGTTGGGAGTGGTTGCCGTGTTCATAATCGCCGGAGCGGTGGTGTATATCGGCCTCCTGCGGAGAATCAACGGCCTTGTAATGTACGAAAAAGAGAGCTGAGCGCTTTATATATGAAAATAGAACTCTTTACCTTTTGCGACTTTGCTCAGGAAAACGGCGGCAAACTTACCGTTGTGGGTACCTTCGACACTATCGTCTCCCGAAACTTCCCCTGCGTGCATCCCCAGCTTTCCGTGGTGATCCGTGTACGCTTCGATCTCTGGGAATTCTCAAGCCACAGTTTCCGTATCGAAACCACGGATCTTGACGGAGAAATGACTATGGAAAACATCTCCGGCAATGTGGATGTCAAGGGCGTGGGGAACGCAACCGCGGTGAGCCACCTTGTGTTTACCATTACCAATCTCCGCTTCAAGCAGAGCGGGGTAATAAACTTTGTCCTCTACATAGACGACAAGGAACTCTCCTCCATACCCTTGTACGTGAGGAAGGGGTAAAACCCGGTACAAGGAATTTTACACCCTGTCCGCACGGCGGAGAAGGATAAGATCCGCCAGCGCCAGCGCGGTCATGGCTTCGAGTACCGGGGCCGCGCGGGGAGCAATGCAGATGTCGTGGCGGCCTTTTACGGAAAGTTCTCTTGGGCGGCCTGAAGCATCCACGGTTTTCTGGATTTTCCCGATGGAGGCGACGGGCTTGAAGGCCGCCCTGAACAGGATTTCCTCTCCGGTGGAGATACCGCCCAGGCTTCCCCCCGCATTGTTTGTATTAAAGGCAGAACGCTTTGTTTTCCGTTCGATTGAATCCATAAAGCCTGAATCCATAAAGCCGGCTCCCGCATCAGTGGGCCCTGCCGTGATCGTGTCGTTGTTTTGCGAACCTGTCAGGGAAGCCGCCGCAAAGCCGCTCCCGAATTCCACGCCCTTGCATCCACCCAGGGAGAGGGCAGCCTGGGCGAGCCGTGCGGAGACTTTATCGAAGACAGGCGCCCCCAGCCCCGGCGGAAGGCCCCTAACGCTGACGGTAACAATGCCCCCCGCGCTGTCGCCCGAAGCGCGCAGCGATTCTATTTTTTCCTGTATCTCTTTGACATAACCGCTGCGGGGTACACGGAAGGGATTTTTTTCGGTTTCTTCAATATCGAAGCCCGGTTTTTCCGGGCCCGGAATATCTATGCCTGCAATGGAAGAGACCCATGAGCGGATGCCGGTATTTGAAGCTTTCAGAAAAACTTTTGCCACGGCGCCTGCCGCTACCCGCCCCGCGGTTTCCCGCCCGGAACTGCGGCCGCCCCCCCGGTGATCCCGCCGCCCGAATTTGGCTTCCCATGTCCAGTCCGCATGCCCCGGACGGTAGACTTCCCTCAATTCATCGTAGTCCTGTGAACGCTGATCCCGGTTCCGTATGATGATGGCGATGGGAGTTCCCAGGCTTCGGCCCTCGAAGACGCCGGAGAGGATCTCCGGTTCGTCTTCTTCGTTCCGTGAGGTAGAGGCCCCCTCCCCTCCCAGGGGCCTCCTCCGCCTGAGTTCCGCGGCAATGTCTTCAGTCTCCAGGAGAAGCCCTGCGGGACAGCCGTCGATAATACAGCCCAGGGCCGGGCCGTGTGATTCACCAAAGGTCATGACTCTGAACAGAGTACCAAAGCTGTTTCCGCTCATGCTTCTTCCTTTTCAGCTTTATTGTAGACAGGAGAATAATAGGATACTATGATGAACTGGACAAGCGAGCCTGTTCCAAAAAAACTTGAGTTTTTCCGGAACACGCCCAGGGCATTTTCCAATGTGGAAATGCGTACATTTGAGCTTGTTCCAGAACCCGGTTAGTTTTGGACAAGCTCTTGGAAAAACCGGCCAAAAGTCCGGTTTTTCCCCTAAATCTAAGGAAGCTGTTCCAAAAACTGAAGTTTTGGAACAGCCTCATTTCATTATATTCTTATCAAATGGAGGATTATATGCAGGGAAAAATGAAAGTGGCTATACAGACCGGACTTGGGAAACTGGAATTCACCGAAAGGGATATCCCTCAGCCCGGCAGCAATGAGGTTCTGGTAAAGCTTGAGTACGTAGGGGTCTGCGGTTCGGATCTGCACTACTACGAGAACGGACGCATCGGCAACTTTATTGTGCAGTATCCTTTTGTATTGGGCCACGAGGCCGGAGGGGTAGTGGTGGAAACGGGTTCCGCGGTAAAGCATCTCAAGGCCGGGGACAAGGTTGCACTGGAGCCGGGAAAAACCTGCGGGCACTGCGAATTCTGCCGCAGCGGGCGCTATAATCTCTGTCCGGATGTGATCTTCTTTGCGACTCCACCGGTAGACGGGGTTTTCTGCGAGTATGTGGCCCACGAGGCGGATCTCTGTTTCCGCCTGCCCGCCAATATGGATACCATGGAAGGGGCCTTGATCGAACCGCTTGCCGTCGGTTTCCATGCGGCAAAAACCGGAGGCGCGGAGCTGGGGCAGACGGCGCTTGTAACAGGCTCAGGCTGCATCGGGCTTGTGTCCATGTTGGCGATGAAGGCATTGGGCGTTTCCACCGTATATGTTACCGATGTAGTCGGGAAGCGCCTGGAGAAGGCAAAGGCGCTTGGGGCGAATGCAGTCATCAATTCCAAAGAAAAAGATCCGCTTGAGGCGGTAAAAGATCTGACAGGCGGCAAGGGTGTCGATCTGGTCATTGAAACCACCGGTAATGAGATCGCCGCTTCCCAGGGCATCGGCTTCCTCAAGAAGGGAGGGACGCTGGTGTTTGTCGGTTACAGCCCTTCCGGACAGATGAGTCTGCCCATCGGCATGGCCCTGGACAAGGAGATAGGCATGAAGACGATCTTCCGCTACCGCCACATCTATCCTCTGGCTATTGATGCGGTGAGCAGCGGAAAAACCAGGGTGAAGGATATTGTTACCAACGTGTTCGATTTCAGGGATATTCAGAACGCCATGGATCAGAGCGTCCATAACAAGGCCGATATTGTAAAGTCGGTCATAAAGATGGTATAGCATGTACGGTTTGTACTAAAGGGGAATGCATAATGAAAACACCGGTAAATAGCAACGGATTTATTCAGGTTGCGCTGGTTGTGCGGGATGTGGAAAAAGCAGCACAGGAATGGGCCGAACTCTTCAATGTTCCGGTTCCCGAAATTCAAATCCATGATGCGGGCCCCGGCACGGATATTACCTACCGCGGTAAAAAGGCGTCCTACGGCATGAGGATGGCGGTAATTGATGTAAAGGACAGAGGCTTTGTCATCGAACTCAGCCAGCCCACAGGAGGAGAGAGCAGCTTCCAGGAATTTCTGGACAAGCACGGCGAAGGGGTTCACCATCTGGGCTTTGAAGTGGGAGATAAACGGGATGCGATCATCGAAGAACTTGAACAGAAAGGCTACCGGATGCGTACCATCGGCATATACCCCGGTTCAAGCTGGACTATCGTGGACAGCGAATCAAGGCTTGGGGTGAATCTCAATATCAAACCGAAACGATAAAATGTAGTTACAATCGCTTTTCCTCTTGCATTTTAACCTATACGGTTGTATAGTACATGTATGGCTGGAATGCTGGAACTGGGTGAAAAAATTTCCATCCTTGCCGGGGCGGCAAAGTATGACGCTTCCTGCGCCTCTTCGGGCAGTGAGGGGCGGCACGGGAAGGCGGGAGAAGGGGGCTTTGGTTTCAGTTCCGCGGCGGGGGTTTGCCACTCTTGGACCGAAGACGGCAGGTGTGTCAGCCTGCTCAAGGTACTCTTTTCCAATGTCTGCCGTTTTGACTGCGCGTACTGTGTAAACCGCTCTTCCGCGGATGTTAAACGCAGCAGCTTTACCGTCCGGGAGCTGGTGGATCTGACATGCGAATTCTACAAGCGCAATTATATCGAGGGGCTGTTCCTCTCTTCCGGGATCTTTGCAGATCCTGACATCGTGATGGAAAAACTCATTGAGGTTGCAAAAACCCTGCGAACCGAAGCAGGTTTCGGCTCTTATATCCATCTCAAGATAATTCCCGGCGCTGGGGAGCGCCTTATCAGGGAGGCGGGGATCTGGGCGGACAGGCTCAGCGTCAACATAGAGCTTCCCACCGATAAAAGCCTGCAGCGTCTGGCGCCCCAAAAGTCAGGCAGGGTGATCCTCGGGGCCATGGGGGATTTTTCGGCCCTGCACGGTCAGTTTGAAGAAGACCGCCGCAGTATCCGTTTTTCCCCTTCCGGCAAAAATTCCGCGCCTGTCTTTGCCCCGGCAGGGCAGAGTACCCAGCTTATTGTCGGGGCAAGCGCGGAGGATGACAGAACCATTATCAATCTTTCAAGCTCCCTCTACCGGAAATTCGCCCTCCGCAGGGTCTACTATTCGGCCTTTACCCCTGTCCTGATGGGCTGCGGGGAGAGCGATTCCAGGCTTCCCGATATTACAGGCCCGCCCATTATCCGGGAACACAGGCTCTACCAGGCGGACTGGCTGCTCCGCTTTTACCATTTTTCCGCGGGAGAAATTCTCGATGAAGATTCCGCCTTTCTCGATCCCCACATCGACCCAAAAACCGCCTGGGCGCTCAAACATCTGGACTGGTTTCCCATAGAGATCAACCGGGCTTCCTACGAGGAACTCCTCCGGGTACCCGGCATCGGCGCAAAAAGCGCCCGCAGGATCATTGAAACCCGGCGTTCCCGTTCCATAGATCTGGACGGCCTCCGCCGCCTCGGAGCCGTGATGAAACGCGCCCGTTATTTTGTCAGCGCGGGGGGCCGTTCCCTTGGAGGCCCGGAAGATCCGGCCCGTATCCGCAGAATCCTTGCGGATCAGGACGGGGCGGGTCTGCAGCTGCCTCTTTTTGAATTTTAGAGCCTGCCCGAGGAGCCTGTTGCACTTGTTGATTTTTGTGCCACCAGTGGCCCAAAAATCTCGATTATCCGGCGTCCTTTGGCAGTTTGCAGGGTAAAAAATCGCCTGATCGGCGATTTTTTGGGG
>JAIRNJ010000221.1 GCA_031258115.1 Treponema sp.
CTTTGGCAGTTTGCAGGGTAAAAAATCGCCTGATCGGCGATTTTTTTGGATTTTAAGCGCGAAGCGCAACAAACTGCTAGCCCCTAAAAACATCCATCAGAGAACAGAAATCGTTTTTCCGGCCAAGCATTTCAAGATACAGGGAAGTTACACCCCGGTGGTGGGTTTCGTGGTTCAAAAAGTGCAGCACACAGCCGCCGAGAACACGTGCGTAGGGCTCTCCTTCCGAATCGGTATACTTTAATATTCCTTCCATATCGGAATCGTTCAGTTCTGAAATAAAGGCGATGATCTTATCGTCCAGTTCCGGCCGTTTGGAGAGGTATTCGCCTGAATCTTCAAAGAGAAGCTCCGAGAAGGAATAAGGCTTGTCAAAAAAAGGGCCCTTCAGGGTTGAAAAATCCCGGTAGTTTCTGAAGCGTCTGAGCCAGTTGAAGTCGCAGATATACAGATGGGAACAGATGCCCCGGACAGACTTGAAATAACCGCCCAGATCTCTATCCCATTCTTCCACTTTCAAGGTTTTTATAATACCGTCCATGGTTTCATTGACGATCTTATTGTATCTGGCAAACAGATTGGCCGCGTCTTTGTACATATTCAGCTCCTTACAAGTCATCAGCGTATTCCAAAAAACCTGATTGTGGAACAGGCTCAATTCATTTAAGTGGTGTCTGTCCATTAAGTATACCACACCGGTGGAGAAAATCTTCAAAATACGGAGGAAGGGGGGCGGAAACATCAAGGCCGAAACCTGCCTGGGCGGGAGGGATGATCAGGCGGGAGGCGTGGAGAAGGAGACGTCTGAGGCCCGCTTCCTTACGAAAAAACCGGTTCAGACTGAAATTGCCGTACTTGTCGTCCCCCAGAACCGGAGTTCCTGTCATTGCAAGATGGCGGCGGATCTGGTGCATCCTGCCGGTACCCAGTTCCAGTTCCAGGAGAGAGCAGGATTTACCGGCGCAGAGGCCCCCGCCAAGCAGCCTGAAAAAGGTTTCCGAGGCCCTGGATTTGCCCCGGCTTTCCAGATCCAGGCGGATGCCCCCCTTTTCCGCCTCCGGATTCCCCGCACAGCAGGCAAGGTAGCGCTTTACCAGGCCGTTTTCTTTCCGTGCGGCAAAGATTCCGGCAAAGAGGGAAGCCGCTTCCCGGTTTTTTGCCACGAGTATGAGCCCCGAGGTATCCTTATCAAGCCGGTGCGCCAGGTTGAGGGGACGGCCATATTCCTGTTCAAGAAGACGATCAAGCGAGTTCTTTATCCCCTCCCCGCCCTGAACCGCAAGACCGGCAGGTTTATTGAGCACGAGACAGAGATCATTTTCAAAAAGTATTTCCAGATTCTTCAATTTTTCCCCTTCTTCTTTCCCCGGGGCCTTTTTTTACCGAAAATCAAATTATGAAGACAGCAAAAGTCCTCTTCCCGTTCATGTTTATTATAAACATCCTGCCTCTCTTTGCAGAACCCCTGCATTCTCCCGGTTGGGGATTCAGAATCGACCTGCCTCCGGATTACCGGTATTCGGGAGGAGACGGAAAAAACAGTTTTTCCTTTACATCGGAAACGGGTCTCGCCTTTGACTTGGCAGTATACCAGGGGCATTATACTTCGGTTGAACAGATGGCTTCCGATGTGGGCAGAGCTCTGGGGAACAGAGGCGAAAACTCTTCGTTTGATTACCACGGAAAAAAAGCGGTGATAATGCAGCTTGACTTTAGGGATAATGCAGACAAAAACAGCCGCAAGACGGGCTGGGGGCTTTCGATAGAGATGGCAAAGCCCGAAATGGAGAGGGCCGCTTCCGGCAGTCTGCCCCTGCTGCTCGCCCTTTCCTACGGCCCTGAGGGGAACGACAGCCTTGAACTCCTCAAACTTTCCGTTCTGGATTCTCTTTCCCCCTCCGCGGCGGAGAACCGTTACCCCGGCCCGGTGAGCGACTTTAGTTATCCCCGCGGTAAAAAGGTTATGAAGGCCGTTGCGGGAACCTATCTGGATGCGCAGTTCGGGGAAAACGATGCGGAGGCGGCTCAGTCCCTGGTAGACCGGGAATTCGCGGTTCTGAAACGCTATGCCGCATCCGGCCAGTGGCAGGAAGCCTGGATCCGTTTCTACAGGGCAATCTACCGTGATTCATGGGAACGGCTCATCGACGCATCCTTTCAGCTTGAACGTTTGTGGAATGCAGGTTCCCCCGAAACAGGCCCGGCTGTGGATGATGATATTGATGTACAAAACCGGGAATTTGCCGGCCTTGCCCTGGAATGGGTACAGAGTTTTATCTATGAACGGGATCTTATGGGAAGCGATTTTGTGAATCTGGTAACCGCCATTCAGGAAGGCCGGGGCGACTGCGACAGCAGGGCCATGCTCTGGTCAATCATAATGGCCCAGGGCTGTATACCCGCGGGGATCATGGTTTCCCGTGATTACAGCCATGCCATGGGCCTTGCAGACCTGAAAGGAAGCGGAGCGCGTTTCCCCGGCGGAAAGAACTATATGGTTGCGGAGACCACTACCCATGTGTCCATAGGCATGATAGCCCGGGAACAGAGCGACATAGAGCACTGGCTGGCGGTTATGTTTGAGTGAAGCTTGAAGCTTTATGCGGCTTCTTCACCGTTGCGGTTAGCAGGGCGGCGCCGGTTGCCTTGCGGCTAATCGACGTTGCCCCGAAAACAGCGGGCGGCGCCG
>JAIRNJ010000256.1 GCA_031258115.1 Treponema sp.
TTTTATTTTTCTCTGTATGGAAAATCTAACTCCAATGTAGTATTATAAATCCATGGACTATGGTATTACTGCCCAGGAAAAGGGTGAAAACGTCTACTATTTTGTGAACTGGTCGCCTCTTGAAATAGCCGAGCGGTGGACCATATCGGCAAAGGTTCCGGCGGTGGCCGGTATCTATGAAATCTACTGGATGGATGATCATCAGCATCTGAGGATGATGTCGATAGGCCGAACCCATTACGGGGGCCTCAGATCGGAACTCAGGCGCCTCACCGACCCGGAACTGACGGTGGACGCATCGGCGAGGACTATCCTTGAGAACGAAGAAATCTGGTTCCGGTATTCGCCGGTCAACTCGGCCGCCGTTATGGCAGACGTGGTATGGTTTTTCAGGCAGACCTATTTTCCTGAAAACCCCGGGGTGGATCATTCGGGCCGGTACAGGAAGATCTTTTTAAAAGAGTCCGCACCGGATAAGCTCATTTGGGTTCCCTAAAGTTGTGATCGATTGTGAGCGGTACGGTATGATCGAGTACATTGTTCCGAACAACATTGATGACAGAATCCTCACCAGGGCGGCCAAAGTTCTTGACGAAGGCGGCATCGCGGCCCTGCCGACGGATACGAACTGGAGCATAGTCTGTTCCATGCGCTCCAGGGAAGGCTTAAAAAAGCTCAAATCCATTTCGGGGATGCGGGATGAGCGGCACTTTACCCTCCTCTGTTCCAGCATTTCCCAGTTCGGCGAATTTTGCAGCCTGGACAATACCCGGTTCAGGCTCATTAAGCGCCTCACTCCGGGGCCCTATGTCTTCATTCTAAAAACCCTCCTGGGAACAGAAAAGGTCCTGGGGCTCCGCAGAAGGGAGATAGGGGTCCGCCTCCCCGGTAACCCCATCCCAGTCTCGCTCATCAAAACTCTGAAATGCCCGCTCTACAGCATCACCGCGAAACGGGAGATGGCTGCCGGGGAGGATGGCAGTACGGACGATGACTCGTTTTACCGGGAAGAAACTCTTTTTGAAGGAGGATGGGAGCTTGAGGACATAACGGGGCTGGATATTATTCTGGATTCCGGGGAAGATCGGAGCAGGATTTTCTCCACTATTCTGGACTTAATCGAGGACGAGGTAACTATGATCCGGCAGGGCGCCGGTGAATGGCCCGCATAAAGAGAGGAAAGGAAATGCAGCAAACATGGGTCCGGATGGTATTTCAGCGCCGGCTCCTCATAATGGCGGTTCTTCTTATTCAGATCATCTTTATCCTTTTGCTCGTGGGCGGCGCGGGTTTTATCTTCCGCTACGCCGATTATGTTTTTAACGGTATCAGTATTTTTGTCTGCCTCTATGTGCTCAACAAAAAAGAAAAAACCGCCTATAAATTGACCTGGATCTTCCTTATCCTCCTCTTCCCTATCTTCGGCGGTCTTGTCTATGTGATACTCCATACCCAGTTTAACCCCCGCAAGCTCCAGCGGCAGACGCAAAAGACGGATCGGGTTTATAAGCCCTTCTTCGCCCTTCCCGGAGACGCGCTTCCTCAGTTGTCCCTCAAATACCGGGACTGCCTGCCCCAGGTTCGTTACTTGCAGGAATACGCGGGTTTCCCTGTTTATTCCCATACCCGGACGGAATACTTCGCATCGGGAGAGCAATTTTTTGCGAGGCTCATGGAAGAACTGGAAAAGGCGGAAAACTATATTTTTCTGGAATTTTTTATTCTCCGCATGGGGGTAATGCTCGATCCTATAATTGCCCTGCTTGAACGGAAAGCCCGGCAGGGCCTCGATATCAGGATCATCTACGATGATCTCGGCTGCTTCATGTCCCTGCCTTCAAACTATAAAGAATATCTGGAACAGAAAAAAATCAAATGCATGATCTTCAATCCCTTTAAGCCCATCCTTTCGTCCCTGCAAAACAACAGGGATCACCGGAAGATCGTTTCCATAGACGGCAAAACCGCCTTTACCGGCGGCATAAACCTGGCCGATGAATACATAAACGCCAAGGAACGCTTCGGCCACTGGAAAGATTCAGGCATCATGCTCAAAGGAGAAGCGGCCTGGAGCCTTACCCTGATCTTTCTTCACATGTGGAACCTGGAGCGGGAAGATCAGGACGACGCCTTACCGTTCTTTCCCTGGAAAGACGAAACGTGCGGTGTTAAATCCGACGGCTTTATCCAGCCTTACGCGGACAGCCCCATTGATGAGGAAAACGTGGGGGAGCATGTCTATATACAGATCATCAACAACGCCAAGGAATATGTGTATATCAATACCCCTTACCTTGTGGTAGACGACAACCTCCTCTCCGCGCTTACCCTTGCGGCCAAGAGCGGCGTTGACGTCAGGATCATCACCCCCCACCGCTGGGACAAATGGATCATGGCCTTTGCCTCCAGATCCTATTACCGCCAGCTTATCACCGCCGGGGTCAGGGTCTACGAATACACCCAGGGCTTCAACCACTCCAAAACCTTTGTCTCGGACGACAAGGTGGCTGCCATCGGAACCACCAACCTGGATTTTCGCAGTCTCTATCTGCATTTTGAGTGCGGCGTGTGGATGTATAAAACGAGGGCGGTAAAAAAAATAAAGGAGGACTTCCTCAACACCATCCCCCTTTGCCATGAAATAAACTTTAAAGACTGCGCGAGAAACGCCATTCAACAGGTGTTCCAGGATATATTGCGGCTTTTCGCGCCGCTTATGTAAGATGAGCCTTCCGGAAGGGCAGGATACCTCCTCGAAAAATACTATTCCGGGCTGTAGCTAAAATCCGTAACAATATCTGCCGCTTGCCGAGTCGGCGTTGTGAGTATGGTAACGATAATGACATTGCGCCTGAAATTGTTTACAAAAAGCGGGCCATGCCTAAGTCCTCTGGGAATAAATACGCACCGGGGTTTATCAAATTTCAGAATTTCTTCATCGGCCCCTTCGCCAAGGTGGAATTCTACATGAGCCCCAAGGTCTTCGATATTGGAGGGATCGGTACCATAAAAAAACATCATCTTGTCGGCGTTATTGATCTTTTTGGGAAAGGGGCCGCCCTTATGACCATCGGGACCGATATGGACAATTTTTTCGGCGCCCTTGGGCGTACCCTCCATCATTTTGAAATCACCGGTAACGGTCATAATTTCTACCCAGTTGGGGGCATCTTTATAATAATCCTGACCAAACATCAGGACCGGAGATTTTCCCGGTATGGGGGGATTATCTTTTTTTATAAACAACTCAACACATCGATCCGTGTATTTTCCCATAGTATATATTTCCTTTGTATTCCGTTATACGGAATGATATTTTATTATACAGCTATGGCTTCTTTTTGTCAACGAAAATTTGCGATTTTGCATAAAAATCACTTGACTTATGCAAACAAGTCTTTTATAATGGAATAATATTCCGCATAATGGAATATAATCGAAAAGGAGATGCCTGTGGAAACTCACATAACTATTCCTCATACGGATTTAAAAGCCAGCCGGATTGCATTGGGTACGGTGAACGCTGGTTTGGAGTACGATGGTACCGATGCGGATCGCTTGTTTGATCTGTATCTGGATTTGGGGGGTAATGTCATTGATTCGGCCAGAGTATATTTTGACTGGGTCTTGCCCGAAAAAGGACGGAGCGAGCGGGTCATCGGCGACTGGTTCAGGCGGGAGAAAAAACGGGATCAGGTTATCCTTATAACAAAGGGAGGCCACCCCGACAAGGATACTATGCACGTCAGCCGCATGGGGCAGCAGGATATGGAACATGATATCAATCTCAGTTTAAAATCACTTGGAGTGGATTATATTGATATTTATTTTTACCATAGAGACGATCCTACCCAGGCGGTGGGTGAACTTTTGGAGAGGATGGAAGGCTTCAGAAAGGCGGGGAAAATACGTTACTACGGCTGTTCCAACTGGACTACGGCCCGCATGATCGAAGCGGACGCCTATGCACAGGAACATGGCCTAAGAACTTTTGTAGCGAATCAGATGTTGTTCAATTACGGGAGCAAATATATGAAACCTTTCAGTGATGATACTATGGTCACGATGGACAGCGCCATGATGGAATACCATACAAAAAACACGGATAATATCGCCATGCCCTACTTTGGGCTTTGCAGCGGGTTTTTTCATTTACTGGCGGCGGGGCAGGAAGAGAAGGTTAAAAACAGTCCTTACTATACCCCAAAAAATCTTGAACTGGCGGAAAGGCTAAAAAGTCTTTGCCGAAAATATACCGTAAGCATTTCTCAAATTCTGATGGCGTTTTATATGATGCAGGACTTTACGGCAATTCCCCTGGCTGGAGCGATTAATGGGGAAGAGCTTAAGGATACCATGGAAACCCTGCGATTCAATTTTGAGGCAGGAGATTTTGTTTTATGAGAGAACCGGGTTATAACCGGGACGGGAGCAAGTTGACGGTTTTATGTCAGAGAATGTAAAGATTCAGGCCCTTGATAAAGCGCTGGATATAATTGAATTTTTATATCATTACGGAAAAGAAGCCAGCATCGGTAATATAAGCGAAGGAACGGGGCTTTGCGGCAGTACTGTTTTCAGACAGCTTTCAACATTGAAAGCGAGGGGATATATCTACCAAAATACAGAGAATTCGAAATATTCTCTGGGTCTTCGTTTTTACGCATTGGGCAGCTATGTACGGGAGCATCTACCCTTAATTAACATAATTGCTCCCAAGGCAGAAAAAATCGCCGAAAAATACGGACAGACTATTTATGTCACCATACCATCTTTCGACTCTTCTATGTGCGCCCAACAGATGATCGTCTATCGAAAAAGTTTTGGCCTCTTTATAGCCAGAAACGCCGCAACCGTGGGGATGATAACCCCAAGCCACGCAGCTGCCACCGGTAAATGCATGATGGCCCACTACCCTGATGAAATCATCAGGCAATACGAGCAGTTTCCCCTTCTGCGGCTGACGGAAAAAACCATTACCGACTGGACCATGCTCAAAGCCGAGCTAAAATCTATTAAAGAAAAGGGCTATGCCCTGGATTCGGAAGAGGAAGAGGAAGGACAGACCTGTATTGCCGTACCGGTAATTGATTCACAGCAGAAGATCATGGCTTCTATCAGCCTCTCGGGACAGACCAAAAGCATTTTTAAGTATCCTGTAAATGATATAGTGAAGGATCTGAACGGCATTGTTGAAGAAATAAGGAGGTTCATATAAAACCGTTGTAATTCTTAAAGTAATCGTGTACAATATCACAATGCCGTTACAAAATTCTCAGGAGCCAATCATAAAAAAGAGTGAAGTATCTGAGTTAAAGGGAAAATATTTTGATGAAACAGAACATATTCCGCTTTATTATCAGCTAAAAAAATTGATTTCCCAGGAAATTGATAAAGGAAACTATGGTTATGATAACCCGATTCCTACCGAGATAGAACTTATCAACACATACCATATAAGCCGAACTACGGTGCGCCAGGCGGTTCTGGAACTGGTACAGGAAGGCAGACTGTACCGGGTAAAAGGAAAAGGAACTTTTGTCGCCAAGCCGAAAATTAGCCAGGATTTTATGAATACCCGTATGCATTCCTTTATTGCTCCTACCGATGAAGAAGTCATCAACAGCGGAAGTGTGCCCAGTACCGAGGTCGTGAGTCTTACGGTGATCCCTATGCCCGAGGTGATGGTCAAACTTTGCGGTACTGAACAAGACGCTATGACAATATGTTTATACCGGAAACGCTGCGCCGACGGGGTTCC
>JAIRNJ010000294.1 GCA_031258115.1 Treponema sp.
GTGCCATATTCCCCTCCCGGAGTTTCCAACGTTGAGGAGAGTATAGCACGGATCAGCAAAAATTGTGGGTCAAGTTTAGCCCAGAGGGGCGGGGTATGAAACCCTCGCCACGAATCAAACGCTGATCATCACCCGTTTTTATGCTATATATGAACCATGAACCGCAGTGCCTGTCTTGAGCGAATAATCGACACATGTTCCCAAAGATGTCCCTGCCGGATTGATGTCCGCTATGACGAACCCATGTCCCTTCATACAAGCTTCCGGACGGGCGGCCCTGCGGATGTCTGGGTACGGCCCCAGGGGGATTCTTTTCCCCTCTATGCGGCCGTCCTGTTCGCAGAGGCCCGTACTGCCGGAATCCCGGTGTTCATTCTTGGGGGCGGGGCCAATATCCTTGTTGCGGACAGGGGAATCCGGGGCATAGTGCTGGATACCGCAGGATGGAAGAATATCAGCCCTGAAAATTCACTTAAAAATCCAATCGAACAGAAAAAAAAGTTTTCTGCGGGCCTCAGGCGGCGGGAGGCGGACGGCGAAAGCATGGTTTTCTACGCGGGAACCGCGGCGGATGAGGCTGCCGGGGCTGCCGCCGCTCTGGGGCTTTCCGGATTTGAGTTTCTGGCGGGTATGCCGGGGAGCATAGGCGGGGCGCTGTGGATGAATGCCCGCTGTTACGAAAAATCGGTTTCCGATGTGCTTGTGGAAACCGAGATCCTCGAATTTCCCCCGGGAGCGGAACATAGCGCCGATCCGCAGGGAAACGGAGGCAAAGCTTCCCCTCCGGAAAGGCGGCTGATTCCCTTTAACGCCGCAGACTTCGGCTACAAGAAGAGCCCCTTCCAGGGCCGGGATGCCCTGATCTTATCCGGGCGCTTTGTATTCAGGCCCCGGCCCGAGGCGGAGATCCGGCGGGAGATGGAAGGCCACCGCAGGGACAGGGAGGAGAAGGGGCACTACCGCTACCCCTCGGCAGGTTCCGCCTTCAAGAACAACCGGGAATTCGGAAAACCCACGGGGAAGATCATCGATGAACTGGGACTGCGGGGTTTTTCAGCCGGCGGCGCCCAGGTGGCCCCTTTCCATGGGAATATCATCATCAATACAGGCAATGCCTCTTCCGCGGATATACGCTCTCTTATTGACGAAGTGGCGGCACGGGTCAGGGCGGCAACAGGATTTATGCCGGAACCGGAGATACTGTTTGCCGGTGACTGGTGAAAGTCAGCCTTGGCTGATGCCCAAGCTATTTTCAAAGGCCGGCGCAAAAAACTCAGGGTACCATTGGGCTTTCCGCCGGTTTTGTGATATATTTTGAGTAAGAATGGAAAAAACGGAACCAGGGCCGGAAATTGTGGTCAAACAGGGAGCTTCATTCGCCGCAAAGGAAGAGGCCGTCAGGGAAGCTTGTGACATGCTTGCCCGGGCCGGTTGTGTGGCGTCCGATTATGCGGAGAGCATGCTTAAACGGGAAAGTGTCAATTCAACCTATCTGGACAAGGGTTTAGCCATTCCGCACGGTATGGCAGAAGACAAGATCCGGGTTCATAAAGACGGTTTTGCCGTGCTGCAGATCCCCGCCGGAGTGGATTGGGGGAATGGAGAGCGGGCAAGCATTGTCATAGCCATGGCGGCCGGCGTGGATACCCATCTGGAACTGATGAGCACCCTGGTCAAGGTGCTTCAGAATGATCAGGCGATGGAAAAAATTAAAAATACCCCTGATGCCGAAGTCATAGTAAGGATTCTTGCCGGGGAGAGCCTTCATTCCGTTAAAAACAGATAATGGTTAACTCTTTTTTTGAAGATATGTGCAAACCGCTGAACGCGGCCTCGTCTAAGCCGTCTTCTTACACCCGCGGCCCGGATGGACGCATGGCAAGTCCTCATTCCAATGCCGGTACGGATCTGGATCTTGCGGAAAGGGGCCGCCTGCTCATCCTGAGCGATCTTCACATGGGATCAGGCAAACGGGACGATCTTGCCGCCAACGGGGAACTTCTCATAAAGGTGCTGGAAGATTACTACTTTCCCGCAGGCTGGACTCTGATACTGAACGGCGATATTGAAGAATTGCAGCGTTTTCGTCTTGCCCAGATCCGGGAACGCTGGATGAGGCTCTATCAGATCTTTGACCGTTTCAATGCCGAAGGCAGGCTCTACAAAAACCTGGGCAACCACGATGAGGATCTTGTCTTTGAGCGGAATTATCCCTACAACCTTACCAACTTTATCCGGGTAAGGGGGATAATCCCCATCTATATCTACCACGGCCACCAGAGTTCCCGGATCTATATGAATTACAACAGTCTGCTCAGGGCGGGAGTCCGGTATATTCTCAAGCCTTTCGGTATCAAAAACATTTCCAATGCCCGTAGTCTCTACCGGCGTTTTTCGGTCGAAAAAAAATCCTATAATTTCTCCATGCAAAACAACTGTATTTCGATTATCGGTCAAACCCATCGGGCGCTTATTGAGTCTCGGGGACGTTTTGACTATATCAAGTACGAAATTGAACGGCTCTGCCGGGATTACCCTTCCTCGGAAGGGGAGGAAAAGCATAAAATTGAAGCCGAAGTGGCCGCCCTCCTTGAGGATTTAAGGAAGCTCAAACGCAAGGAGAGGCAGGATGTATTGCGGCAGAGTCTCTACGGCAATGAAATGCCGGTGCCATGCCTCTTTAATTCCGGTTCGGCAATAGGCCGCAAGGGGATCAATGCCATAGAGCTGGATGACAGATCCATAGCCCTGGTTTATTGGTTTGCCGTGGGTCATGAAAGGAAGTTCATCCGCCGGGGCTATTATCCGGTAGAGTGTCTTGAAAACAGTCCTTACCGCCGTTCTGTGCTGAACCAGGACAGGCTGGACTATATCAAGGCACGGATTGAGTTATTGGGAGCGAAGGTTTTTTAGGGGCGGCCGTTCCAAAATTATGTTCCTGCCGGATCGCTGAATTTTGGAACAGTTTGTCCGATAAATATAATATTGAAAGTAACGCCCATTTTGCCAAGGGGGAATTTTATTTTGGGTCGTGTAATTGTATTGCTCCTGCTTATAATCGCCATGGCCGGCGGAGGACTGGTCTGGTTTGATTACCTTGGAATCATTGATGTAAAGACCGTTATAGCTCCCGTATACCGTTTGATCGGCAGGGAAGGCCGCTCCCAGCCCCAAGCCGGTGATGACGAACTCCTCAATCTCGATGCGGAACGCCTCTCGGTACGGCTTGAAGCCCTGGAACTCCGGGACAGGGAGCTTGATAACCGGGAAGAAGAATTGACAGGCCGTTACAACGAGATTGAGCAGATGGCCCAGGAACTTGAAGAAAGGCAAAAAGCGCTTGATGACAGGGAGAATTCCATAAATGCCGGGGCGGAGGAAACCGATAATAAAGAGAGGAACGTTGAGCAGAACGCCCGGTATTTGACGGGTATGCTTCCGGGGCGAGCGGTAGGCATACTATCCGCCATGGATGACCAGGACATTATCGACGTTTTCAGGAAGACCGAGGAAATTGCCCGGGCTGAAGGGACTACTTCCATTGTATCCTACTGGCTGTCGCTCATGGCTGAAACCGCCGAAGGTGCGGCGCGGGCGGCGGAATTGCAGCGGAAAATGGCCGGACGTCCCTAAAGCGGATATTTTGAGGCAAAATTCCCGGTTTTCCAAAATATGAAGACTGGAGGCCGGGATTTGATTCAAGTATCATCCCACGTGTATACAGGGACTGAGGAAGCCAAGGCTCCGGAACATTCCGCGGAATCTTCGTCCCGGGCAGGAGAGATAAAGTCCAAAAAGGAAAAGAAGGGAGGCGCCCTGGGCGTCTTTGCAAAGATCCTTGCCGGGCTCACTGCCGCCAATACCAAAACAATACAAACAGGACAGACTGAAACCGGGGAGGCCAAAGACCCTGCCCTCAAGGCGGAAAATCTCCGCCGGAAGCCGGAAAAGACCGGCTTCGGTTCAGAAAAGGCTGAAGCCGGAACTGCCGCGGAAAAGAAGAAGTCCGCGCTCACGCGCCCTTCGGCCGGTGAAGATTCCGGTGAAGATTCCGGAAAAGAAATGTTCCCCGCGGAACTTCTGTTGCCCGGCGAAAGGCCCGGGGAAAATAAAACGGAATCTTTCCGGGAACTGTCCGCAGAGATCTCCCTTGAGGAAGCGGAAGGTGGAATAAAGGCCGCCGGAAGCGGGGAATCCGGTCCGCTTCAGAACCGGAAAACCGGAAACAGGCCGGAATTTGAAGGAGATCCCCGCATAAAGGCCGTTGATGCCGATCCCGCTTCCGTTCTGCTGCAGGGAACAATGGCCGAATTTGACTCTATACCGAAACCCGGCGGAAAGAAGCTTGATTCCTCCCGGGCCAGGACCAGAGAAGATGCCGGAGACCCTGAAGGAATAGCCCGCCGGGCCAGGGGACCGGAACTTTTCCGTTTTTCAGGGGAAAGCAAGACCGGACTCGTGGACATCATCGGCCGGGACAAGACCGGTTCCGGCAGGACCGCGGAAAGCCGGGACAAACGGCAGGGCAAGGCCGCGGTAAAAGTACAGGATCTGCGGAGCCCTGACGAAAAAACCAATGCCGGCCCTGCCGGGGCTTCTCAGAATCCGGTAAAGGCAGGGGATGACTCTTCGGGCATACCGTTTGAATTCCGGGGAGACGGAATGCAGCCTGCGTCCCGGGAGACGGCCTCCGCGGGAGAGGCGGCCTCAGGCTGGGAAGGCCGCTCGGCCCAATCCCTCAGCGAATTTCTGGCCCGGGAACTCCACCAGAACCTCAACGGCGATATTGTCAGGCAGGCCCATCTGGCGCTCCGGGACGGCAACACGGGGAGCCTCCGGCTTTCCCTGAAACCCGAATCCCTGGGCAATGTTAAGATACGTCTTGAAATGTCCGAAAACAAGATAACAGGCAGAATCATTGTGGAAAGCGAGGAGGCCTTCCGGGCCTTCACCCAGGAGATTCATGCACTGGAAGAGGCATTCAGGGAATCCGGCTACGATGCGGCAAACCTGGAAATGTCTCTGGCCGGAAACGGCGCAGGAGAGGCCGGCGGAGAGGGGCAGGGGGAAGAAGCGAGTTCTCCCTTTCACGCTCAGGCAGCCGCCTTGCGCTACGAATCGGCCGGAGAAAACCGTATAAATTCTGCGGGTTCTGTTATATGGCAGGACATGCAGGTGAATGTACTGGTATAGACAAAAGGCAGGAGCACAATCCTATGGATTTACAGACACAAATGAGTTCTCTGGAAATAGCGATGCTCAGGAACGACAATGACCGGTTTAACAAAACCATCAACCAGGGGAAAACTCCCCAGCAAAATCTGGGCAAAGATGATTTTCTCAAACTGCTTATCACCCAGCTTTCATATCAGGATCCTACGGCTCCCATGGAAGACAGGGAGTTTATCGCCCAGATGGCCCAGTTTTCAAGCCTCGAACAGATGACCAGTATGGCTCATGACTTTGCGGAGCTCACCCGGCTCATCTCCGGTTCGGAGGCTTCAGGCGCTTTGGGCCGGCCGGTGGAGATTAGCGATGGGGATCGGATCATTCAGGGAACCGTAAAGGCGGTGAGCCGCGGCGAAGTTCCGGAAATTCTGGTAAACGGCGCCTACTATCCCTGGGAAAAAGTAACCAGGGTTTATGAACAATAAGGAGTATAGCCTATGATGCGATCATTGTTTTCCGGCGTTGCGGGCCTTCAGAACCATCAGACCAGGATGGATGTAATCGGTAACAATATTGCCAATATCAATACCACCGGTTTCAAGAGGAACCGGGTAAACTTTCAGGATATTCTTTATCAGCAGATGCAGGGCGCTTCCCATCCCACCGAGGATCTGGGCGGCGTAAACCCCAAAGAAGTGGGGCTCGGGATGAGCATTGCCTCTATTGATACGATTCACATTCAGGGTTCTCTGCAGACTACCGGCGTACCGACCGACCTTGCAATACAGGGAACCGGTTTCTTCATCCTCCAGAACGGGCCGAACACCCTCTACACCAGGGCCGGGGCCTTCAGTCTCGATGAAGACGGCACTATGGTGAATCCCGCCAACGGTATGCAGGTTCAGGGCTGGATGGCCCAGGACATTCAGGGAACCCAGTTCATTGACGTGTCCCGTCCGGTGGAAAATCTCATCGTTCCGGTGGGTTCCAAGGATCCGGCAAAGGCCACGGAGATAGTAAACTTTGCCTGTAACCTGGACAAACGCACTCCCGTGCTGCCTCCCGAAGGGGCAAGCGAACTGCAGACCAAGGAGAGTACCTGGTCCACGCAGATCGAGATCTTTGACAGCTTCGGTATTAACCATATTCTCCAGATCGAGTTTACCAAGGTAAATAACGGTGAAGAGGCCAACAACAATACCTGGAGAGCCAATGTAATTGTCGATCCTCCCGATCCCGACGCTCCCGACGCCGAAGAAAACATAAATCCCCGGCAGACGGCAATCGGAATCGGCGGAGAGGTTCCCGCGGAAGGCGAGCCCACGGATTTCTGGGTACGTTTCGATAATAACGGCACGCTGATCCAGGTGGCCGATGCGGAAGGCAATAATATTGCCAATGCGGGCCAGGTGCTCATGAATGTGGCCTTTAACGTCATTGAGGCGACTCCCGCCGAAGCGGGGGTGCCCATCCGCCAGGAATTCAGCCTCAATCTGGGAACCGTGGGCAGCACGGTAAATTCCATCACGCAGTTTTCCGAAAGCTCTTCTTCCAAGGCGGTCGTCCAGGACGGTCACACGATGGGTTATCTTGAAAACTTCAAGATCGATCAGTCGGGGCTTATCACCGGGATCTACTCCAACGGTACCACCAGGGCCATTGGTCAGGTTGCCATGGCAAGCTTTACCAACCAGGGAGGGCTGGAAAAGGCAGGGGAGAATACCTTCCGGGTTTCAAACAACTCAGGTCCTGCGAATATCGGGCCCTCCGGCATTGCCGGCAAGGGAAAGATCCAGGCCGGTTCTCTGGAAATGTCAAACGTGGACATGGCGGATCAGCTCACCGACATGATCATCACCCAGCGCGGTTTCCAGGTTAACTCCCGGACAATACAGACTGCCGATCAGCTCCTCCAGGAACTGTTAACCCTGAAGCGGTAATGGCGGTTTTGAATGATTAGGGTGACCAGGCTGGACGGGGTTGAATATTACGTGAATCCCCATCAGATTGAAGCTATAGAGATCAATCCCGATACCACTCTGGTCATGCTTTCCAATAAACATTTGGTTATACTGGAAGAAGTACAGGAAGTGCTGGAGAGAATAGAAACGTACCGCAGACGCATTAACGCCTTTAAGGACGGAGATTAAGGTTTATGGATATATCGACTATAATCGGAATTGGCGGCGCCTTCGGCATGGTTGTGTTCTCCGTCCTTGTCGGCGGCGGTAACGTTCTGGCCATCATGGATCTTCCCTCCTTCCTCATGGTCGTACTCGGTTCATACTTCGCTCTTATTACCAGTACCAGTCTGGCAGGCGGCCTGGGGATCTGGGGCATAATCGGCCGTACCTTCAACATTCCGGTATTCAATGAACAGAGTATAATCCAAAAGATGATGTCTTTTTCCGAAAAGGCCCGCCGCGAGGGCCTTTTGGCATTGGAAGACGAACTTGAAGATCTTGATGACGAGTTCATGAAGAAGGGGCTCCGTCTCGTGGTAGACGGAACCGATGCGGAGATCATCCGCTCTCTTATGGAACTGGAACTTTCCCAGATGCAGGGCCGCCATGCGGACAAGATAGGTACTGTGAATCAGTGGGGCGCGCTGGCTCCCGGTCTTGGAATGCTGGGTACGGTTGTCGGACTCATAGGAATGCTCCAGAAGCTGGAAGACAAGGCCGCAATCGGGCCCAATATGGCCCTCGCCCTGGTAACCACACTGTACGGCTCCATGGTTGCCAACCTCCTCCTGATCCCCTTCGTCATGAAACTCAGATCGCAGGATTCCAAAGAAAGCATGGTGAGGGAGATGATCATCGAGGGTGTTCTTTCGATTCAGGCCGGGGACAATACCCGCATTCTTGCCATGAAGCTCCTCGCATACCTCAATCCCCAGGACAGAAGAACCCTGGAAGCGGAACTTATAAAGGATTAAAAAGTGGCGCGGAAAAAGAAAGAAGCCGAAGGACCTACCGGACAGGAGTGGCTGACCACCTATTCAGACATGGTTACTCTCATGCTCTGTTTCTTCGTCATCATGTTTAATCCCGATGAATCCACCAGCTCCCAGATGGAACAGATCGCCGCCTCCATGAATGCATTGGGCCTTGGGATGATGTCCGGAGGCAATACGCTTTCCGCGGGCCGCAATGCGGATCTGGGGAATACCGTCATGTCCCTGCCTTCTATGGAACGGGGACGTTCTCTGGGAACGGCGCTCCGCAAGGCGGTGAGCATATTTAGCCCTGAAATTAAATCCCAGAAGATACGCGTTACCCAGGATGAACGGGGCCTTGTAATAACGCTTGCTTCCGATGCGTTTTTTAACCCCGCAAGCGCCAGAATCAACATAGAACAAACCAGGGATATCCTGTTACGGCTGGGAACTCTGCTGGTTTCTGATGATATACGGGATAAAAACGGCAAACTGCGGCCCGTCAGGATAGAGGGCCATACGGATAACGAAGCAACAGATCCCTACGGGCCCTGGGAGTCGAATTGGGAACTCTCAACAGCCCGGTCTATAAATGTACTTCACTATCTTTCCGATATTGGAGTAGATGAGAAACGCTTCCAGGTTGCAGGCTTTGCGGATACCAAACCTATAGCGGATAACGGCAGCCCGGAAGGCCAGGCTTATAACCGCCGTGTGGATATTATCATTCTGGACGATGGGCATTTATGATAGGAGAAACGAATGTCAGACACTGATGATCTGGATTTTTCAGGTGAGGAGCCGGTCGCTGAGAGTGCTCCAAAAAAAGCATCCGGTCTCGGCGCTCTGCTGCCAAACCTTTTAAAATTCGTCGCTATTGGACTGGGGGCTCTTGTTTTTATCGTTACCGTGTCGGTGATCACCTACAAGATCATGAGCGGCGGAGGAAAGAGCCAGACCGTGGTTACCGATCCCACCTCTCCCTATGTGGGCAAGCGGCCCGAATACGCCGCATATACCCTCATCGGGTCCGTCAGCACCCGTACCAGGGATGTCACTACCAGCTATTCGGTAACCGTGGACATGATCATTCAGTACGATCTTAACGATACGGCGGCCCAGACGGAACTCACAAGCCGGCAGTATGAACTCCGGGATTTTGTCCGCAGTTACTTTAGCGGTAAATATGCGGAAGAGATCAAGCCGGAACATGAATCCCGGCTCAAGCAGGACATCAAGGAGATACTCAATACCCGTTTTCTCGATACGGCCAAGGTACGCAACATTCTGTTTAATAAACTGGATGTGATGGAGATGTATTAGGGTTTTGACTTGCTTTTTCGGCCTGAAGCGGTATAGGATGAGAATATGACCGAAGTACTTTCACAGGATGAAATAGATCAGCTTCTTACCGCTATAAACGCCGGGGACACCGAGCCGGAAGATTTTCGCCCTGCCGCGGATACCCGCAAGATCAAGATTTACGACTTCAAGCGGCCGGATAAATTCTCCAAGGAACAGATCCGTACCGTTTCGATCATGCACGAGACCTTTGCCCGTCTTACCACCACGAGTCTTTCGGCCCAGCTCCGTTCCATGGTGCATGTTCACGTTGCCTCGGTAGATCAGCTTACCTACGAAGAGTTTATCCGTTCAATTCCTACCCCTACCACGCTGGCCATCATCAACATGGATCCCCTCAAGGGAAACGCGATCCTCGAAATAGACCCCGCCGTTACCTTTTCCATCATAGACCGTCTCTTTGGCGGCAAGGGGGACGCCACCAAAAGCCAGCATGAACTTACCGATATTGAAACTTCGGTCATGGAAGGCATCATCGTCCGTATTTTGGGAAACATGAGGGAAGCCTGGACAACGGTGATAGACCTCCGGCCCCGGCTGGGGCAGATCGATACCAATCCCCAGTTTGCCCAGATCGTTCCCCCCACGGAAATGGTGGTTCTTGTTACCCTGGAAACCAAGGTTGGGGAAGTTGAAGGGATGATGAACTTCTGTATCCCTTACCTTACCATTGAGCCCATCATCGGAAAATTGTCCGCCCAGTTCTGGTATTCCTCCGTGCGGCGTAACGCTACCACGGAAAATCTGAATGTGCTAAAGGAGAAGCTCGCAACCGTCGATGTTAATGTTGTAGCCGAAATTGGAAAAATAAATGTTCCGGTTCGGGATGTGCTTTCCCTGCAGGTCGGGGATGTCGTGCGGCTTTACAACACCCGGATTGGCGATCCTTATTCGCTCAATATCGGCTCCAAAAAGAAGTTCTTGTGCCGTCCTGGTGTTATCGGCAAGAAAATGGCGGTACAGGTTATCAAAAAGATTGCGGAGCTTGAGCAGGACGAATTTGAAGAACTGGCTTCGGAGGGGGAAGAATTATGAGTGACGGTGCACTCTCGCAGGATGAGATAGATGCATTATTGGCGGGTGTAGATTCATCGAGTTTGGGCGGAGGCCCCGCGGCCGCGCCTATGGCTCCCTCCATGGGGGGCGGCGCCCCGGTGGATGTTCAGGCATTGCAGGGTTTTCTTGCCTCTACGGTAGATGCCCAGTCCAGTAACCTTTCCATGATGACCGGAGCCCCGGTTTCGATCAGGGGCCCCCAGGTGAGCAGTACCAGCAGGGATGCCCTTCTCGGCCAGCTCCCCGACATGGTAACGGTTGTAAAAGCGGATTTCAGTTCCGGCTTTCCCGGAGAACACATGTTCCTTATTCCCGAGGCCACGGCAAAGAGTATTGCCTCCCTCATGAACAAGGAAGAGAATATTGAACTTGATGAAATGGCGATGTCGGTATTGGGAGAGGTGATTTCCCAGCTTGTGGGAACCCAGATCACCAGTCTTACCGATAAAACCGGAAATAAATCCATAGCTTCCGTATCGCCTGAAGCCGCCAATGTAGCCAAGGCCGTGGCGGCTCTTCCCGGCGGGGAATTTCCCGTGGCGATGTATCAGCTTGATCTGGGCGACGGCGCTCCCAACCAGTTTTGGGAGGTCTATGGTTCCGGCGTTGCGGCGGATATTTCACGGGCGCTTTCCGGGGGAGCGGCCGCTGGTCCGGGCATGGGCGGCATGATGCCGAACATGGGCGCTCCTGCCATGCCCAACATGGGCGGCGGTATGACAATGCCCGGCATGGGCGGGATGCCCAATATGGGCGGCATGATGCCCAATATGGGCGCTATGATGCCGAATATGGGTATGGGCATGCAGGGCATGGGAGGCCAGACCAATGTCCAGCCGGTGCAGTTCCCCAACCTTATGCCCCATATAACCCAGCAGGAAACGGGCAACATCGGTCTTATCATGGACGTCTTCATGGAGATGACCGTTGAACTGGGCCGTACCCGCAAACTCATCAAAGAGATCCTCGGCATGGGCGAAGGTACGATCATTGAACTGGACAAACTTGCCGGTGAACCGGTGGATATTCTGGTCAACCATAAACTTATCGCCAAAGGCGAAGTTGTGGTTATCGATGAAAACTTCGGCGTCCGTGTTACCGAGATTGTTTCTCCCATGGAACGGATGAGCGATATGGGATAAAGCTTCGTTTATATTCGCTAAACTGTTAAGATTAGGATAAAGTCCGGTCTTCAAAAAAGGAACGGCGGGGTTTGCAGGTAAATTTTTGAAAAAAAATCCTGCAAACCCCTTTTTTTTGTATTTTTTTTAAAAAAATGATTGAATAAAAAATAATGATCCTGTATACTATAGTATAGTCAGTTCGTACTTGGGAGGGGAAAAACTGAAAACGCGCATATTTGTTACCGCGGTTATTATAGCCGCAACCCTTTTTATCCACCTTCATCCCGTATACTCACAGGAGACTGCAGAGTCTGAAAGCACAGTTGTGTTGACGGAAGATGAACTTGTAATCGGTGAGGATGCCCCGGCATTAAGTCTCGGCGGAGCGTCTTCGGCATTTGCAATCTTCAGAATGATCCTGGTGCTCGCTCTGGCGGCCGCGGCCGTCTACGGTCTGGTCTTTTTCCTGAAGAAAGCCTCACGGCCAAGGCCGCAGCAGGATCCCTATCTTAAGCTGGTGTCCAGCGTCGGTCTCGGTTCCAACCGTTTTGTACATATTGTCATGGTTGGAACCAAAGCCTGGCTCGTGGGCGCGGCCGATGGAGGGGTCAATCTTCTTTCGCCGGTGGAAGACCAGGAACTGCTGGCTTCCATGCTGGCCGCCGGAGACGATTTACCGCAAAACAGGACCGTCTTCAACTTTAAGGCTCTGCTCGGCAGGATGGGCGCCGCAATGGACAGTCATGTTCCCAGTCCCCAGGATATACGGCGGCGCCGGGACAGGCTGAGGGAGTTACAGCCATGAGACGCCGCGGATTTTTTGCTCTTTTCCTCTGTCTGTCCTTCTTTTCCGCGGCGGGACTTGCCGCTCAGGAGGCGCCTTTCCCCGACCTAAGCACCGAGGGAACCATGGCCCTTCCCGCCGCTCCGGAAAGGCCGATCATCCCCTTTATAGATCTTTCGGTACGGAATCCCCAGTCAGGCCAGGAGGTGGCCTTCTCCCTGCAACTGCTCCTTCTCCTTACCGTTCTCTCTCTTGCGCCGAGCATTATCATCCTGATGACAAGTTTTCTGCGCATCTCCATCGTGCTGGATTTTATCAAGAGGGCTCTGTCACTACAGCAGGTGCCTCCCAATCAGGTTATTTTTGGAATTTCTCTCTTTATGACGCTATTTATCATGTGGCCTACCTTTTCTCAGGTCTATGAAAATTCTGTTAAGCCCCTCGGCTCAGGGGAGATTTCCGTGGAGACCGCCTTCCATGAAGCGTCTGCCCCGTTCAGGCTCTTCATGTACAGGCAGATGAGCAATGATACCGGCAATATCAAGCTCTTCATGAGCATGAGGGGCATGGATAAGCCCAACACCCTCGCCGATGTTCCCACCTATGTGCTCATTCCGGCTTTTATCCTTCATGAACTTACCGTGGCCTTTAAGATAGGGATACTGCTGTTTATACCCTTTATCGTCATAGACATGGTGGTGGCAAGCGCTCTCATGTCCATGGGTATGATCATGCTGCCGCCGGTAATGATATCGATGCCCTTCAAGCTGATACTGTTCATACTGGTGGACGGCTGGGGACTTTTGACGGAACAACTGGTACGTTCCTTTGTGTAATTGGCTTTGTCAATAACGCAGATAGTGTCTGGCCGTAAAGCCGGTTACTTTGCGGACTAGATACGGGGAGGAGAGAATTTTGAGTATTGGTGATATTACCGGTTTTATGCGGGGCGGCGTTTTTCAGGTACTGATGCTGGCCTCTCCCATGCTTGTTTCCGCGTTGGTGGTAGGCCTCGTGGTAGCCATTATACAGGCTACTACCTCAATTCAGGAACAGACTCTTACCTTTGTACCCAAACTGATCGTGATACTTCTGGTGCTGGCCTTTTTGGGAGGCTGGATGTTTACATCCCTGGGCGAATACACCACCCAGCTTTTCCGCCAGATACCGGCAATGGCAAATTAAAAGGAGTGTAAGCGCTTGATCGAAGACAGGATCATTGTCGAGATTCTCAACTACGGCCCCGCGTTTCTGCTCATCGCGGTCAGGGCTTTGGCAATGATCGAGACCGCTCCTCTGCTCTCTTCCGATGCAGTGCCCCAGACGGCAAAGATTGCCCTGGCAGGTTTTGCCGCTTTTTCGGTGATGCCTGCCGTTCCGTCCCTTCCCCTGGGCCAGGATCCCTTCAATATCAGTTTTCTGCTCCTCCTTATAGGCGAGGGGATCATCGGCATTATCATGGGATTCTTTCTCCTTGTGATATTTTCCGCCTTTTCTACGGCAGGCCAGTTCTTCTCCCTCCAGATGGGTTTCGGCGCTTCCGAAACCTTTGATCCTCTCTCCCAGGTGGAGAATCCCCTCCTTGGACAGTACCTCAACCTGGTAGCAATGCTGGTTTTCCTTTCCGTCGGCGGCTTCAGAGAGCTTTTTCTGGGAGGTTTCTGGCGTTCCCTCCAGTCCCTCAGCGTTACCGCACTGATCTCAGGGAAAGAGGAAGTTCTCTCCATGCTCCTCTCCGGCCTTACGCGGCTTTTTCTCGACGCCATCATCATTTCCATGCCCATCCTGGGAACGCTTTTCCTCACTTCGCTGACGACAGGATTAATATCAAAGGCGGCGCCCCAGATCAATATTCTCTCCGAAGGTTTCCCCATTTCCATAACCGTTGCCTTTCTCCTGATTTTTTTGACCATGCCCTTCATGGTGGAAGCGTTTTCCCGGGTCATTGAAACAGGATTTGGCGGCGTTCAAACCCTGTACACCCGGATCGGTCTGCAGATCGAAGGAGGGGGCCTGTGATTGCGGAAGAGAAACCCGATAGAGTTGTCTGGAAACTTCAGCCTTCCGCCGCATATATGATCGATCTGCAGTGGTTTGCCGCGGAGGATGAGGGGAGGACTTTTGAGCCTACCGACACCACGATCCGAAGGGCCAGGGAAGAAGGCCGGGTAGCCAAGAGTCAGGAACTTATAGGCGCGCTGGTTCTGCTTTTTCCCGCTTTGATGATTTTTTTTATGGCTCCGTTCATGATCAAAACCTGTGTAGAGATGCTGCGTTTTTTCTTTTCCCGTTCCACGGAGCTTGACCCGGTGGAAGATGCGGCCATTATCGGGATATTTTTTCATTATTTTGTGCGTCTTGCCATGCCTGTTCTTGCGGCGGCCATTGCGGCCGCCCTGCTTTCCAATCTTATTCAGGTTGGTTTTCTCTTTACCACAAAACCCCTGGTGCCGGATTTTACCAGGATTCTTCCCCGTTTTGGACAGTATTTCAAACGCACCCTCTTTTCGATAGATGCCATTTTTAATTTTATAAAGAGTATTTTCAAGATGGGCATTATCGGCGGTGTGGCATTTTTTATCATTTACAGTAATTGGGAAAGACTTGCGCGGCTGCAGACGGTGGAACTCTGGAATGCCGTTGGCCTAGTAGCTTCCCTGGCGGCCCGGATGATGATCATCAGCGCACTGCTGCTGCTGCTGCTTTCAATTCCGGATTACCTTTTCCAGCGCTACCGCTACCGGCAAAACCTGAAAATGTCCCGGCAGGCCTTTATGGAAGAATTGAAAAGTTACGAAGGCGATCCCGAGGTGCAGGCGCAGATTATGCGCCGTTACCGGGCCATGCTTTCCAATACGATGATCCGCAATGTCCACGATGCCGACGTGGTTATCACCAATCCTACCCACTTTGCCGTAGCTCTGGAGTACCATGCGGAGCGCATGGATTATCCCATGATCAGCGCCAAGGGGGAGGATGATCAGGCCCTTCTTATCCGCAGGATTGCCCGTGATAACGGTGTACCGGTTGTGGAAGAACCGCCCCTTGCGCGGGCGCTTTATGCAGGCGCCGAAGTGGGAGATACGGTGCCGAACAGGTATATAAGCCTTGTGGCAAAGGTATACCTCATGGTTCAGGGTATCAACGAAAAGAGACGCCGGGCGGATAATGCCGGAATAAACAGAGAGGAGATGAACAATGGCTGATATGCCTGTACAAAATTCCGCGCCGGCCGGTTTGACCGGAGGCATGCAGCAATTTATCATGCCCCTGTCTGTGGTGGTAGTGGTACTGATGATGATAGTCCCCATGCCGACAGTATTGCTGGACATGTTCATGGCAATGAACCTGATGCTGGCCCTGGTTATCCTCCTTACGGTGCTCTATGTCAAAAAGGCTTCCGACTTTACCGTCTTTCCGGCCATGCTGCTTTTGTTAACGGTTTTCGGCCTGGCCCTTAACGTTTCTTCCACACGGCTCATCCTTACCCGGGGCGAGCGCTTTGACGGCCGGATGATCCGGGCCTTTTCCACCTTTGTTGTCGGTTCGGGAAATACGGAAGGCCTGGTTGTAGGATTCGTGATCTTTATCGTTATCATAGCGGTTCAGGTGCTGGTAATCACCAAGGGCGCAACCAGGATCTCCGAAGTGGCCGCCCGTTTCGCCCTGGATTCCATGAACCCCAAGCAGATGAACATAGAAAGCCAGCTTAACCAGGGATACATTACCGAACAGGAGGCAAAAACCCAGTCAAATGAACTCAGGCAGGAGCTGGATTTCTACAGCCGCATGGACGGCGCCAGTAAATTTATTCAGGGCAATGTCCAGGTTGGGATCTTTATTACGGCGATCAATATCCTGGGAGGCATCATCGTCGGCTCTGCCGTTCACGGCGAACCGCTTTCCGCGGCGGTGAATACCTATATTGCCTTCTCCGTAGGCGACGGTCTTCTTACCCAGCTTCCCGCGATTCTTATTTCTACCGCAACAGGCATCATGATGGCCCGATCCATGAGCAACAATGCTCTCGACAAGGACATTGCCGATACCTTCAAAAGGGAATGGCGAATCTACATGGTGGGGGCTTCGGTACTTCTTTTGTTTTCCTTCCTTCCCGGTTTTCCCTGGTATGTACTGATCCCTCTTGCCGCACTTATGTTCCTCTTTGCCGCACGGCTGAGGACTGCCAAACGGCGGGAGGCCAGCGCGGGAGCCGCCATGGCAAAGGCCGGAGAAAAAGCCAAAAAATCTGCCGAGGAAGCAGGAGAACTGCCGGCGGTACTGCCCCTGGACGATATTTCCCTGGAGATAGGCTACAGCCTTGTGCCTCTTGTTGACAAAAATAACAGTGTGGAACTTCTTGAACGGATCAAACGTGTCCGCAGAGAATCTGCGCTGGAACTGGGGCTGGTTATTCCCAAGATCAGGATCATTGACAGTCTTATGCTTGAACCTTCGGAGTACTGTTTCAAGATCAAGGGCGTTGATGTGGGACGGGGCAAGATCAGAATCGGTTCTTTCCTCTGCATTAATCCGGGAACGGTAAACGCGGAAATTGCCGGAGAAAAAACCATAGATCCTGCATTCGGTCTTCCCGCGGTGTGGGTCAAGGAATCCCAGCGGGATGAAGCGGAACGTTCAGGCTACACGGTGGTTGATCCCCCCACCATTATCGCTACACATCTGCAGGCGATTATTCGTCACCATGCGGCGGATCTTCTGGGCTATCAGGAAACCCAGCAGATTCTCGATGAACTCAAGAAAAATTATCCTGCCGTCGTGGAGGCCGTTCTTGCAACCCAGCTTAACCAGAAGGAAGGACTTCCCCTGGGACGGATACAGAAGGTGCTGCAGGGTCTTCTGCGGGAACAGGTTTCCATACGGAATCTGGTTTCGGTCATGGAGGCCATGGCGGATTTTGCCCCTGTTACCAGGGAAGTCTGGTTCCTTGTGGAGAAATGCCGTCAGGCTCTGGCCGGGCAGATCTGCAGCCAGTTTGCCGATGAAAACCGGCGGATCAGGGTTCTTACCATTGAAAAGAGTCTTGAAGAAGAGATTCTGAAAAGCAGGGTTGAGACCAGTTCGGGAGAATCAATCGCCGTCATGGAACCGGCAAAACACAGGGACTGGATCAAGGCCCTCTCAAAGTCGGTAACGGCGGTACAGCAGCAGCATTGGGTTCCGGTACTGCTCTGTTCCGAATCGGTACGGCATCTGGTACGGTCTTCCTGTGAACGGGAACTGCCTCAACTGGCCGTTCTTTCGGTTCATGAGATTGCTTCGGATTTTACGGTGGAATCCGTAGGTACTATCCGTATTGAATAGCGGGGGGAATTTATGCTTACCTACGTGGAACAGGGACGCGATCTGGATGAGTGCTTCAAAAAGATCCGGCGCCGCTTTGGAGATGCAAGGGTACAGGTACTGGAACAGCGCTTTGTTACGGCGGGAGGATTGCTGGGACTGTTCCCCAGAGAACTGCTGGAAGTAAAGTATTGCCTTTTAAGTGACGGCAGGAATAATCCCTTTTCCGCGATGGCAGGCAGCCGTTCAGGTTCTGCCCCCTACCAGGGCTACACAAGCGCTCTTTCCACAGGCGCAGGAACCGGGCCCCCCGGCGCCCCGGCCAACAGCAGTACTGTTACTGCCACCGGACAGCCGCTCAGGGGGAATGACGAGGAAGAAAAGAGGAAGATTCTCGCTTCCGCCGGCAAAGATCCCGCCATCCTGCAGGTTCTAAGCGAGGTACGCAATATTAAGGAAATACTCGACACCGCCAATGATTCGCAAAAGGCCGATGAACATCCTTCGCTCCGGCGCCTTGCCGGGGTACTCAGGGGCAACGATTTTTCTCCTGCCTTTACCAATTCAATTCTGGATCGGGCCAGGAAGGAACTGTCCCTGGAAATCCTCAACGATTACCAGGAGCTTCAGGACAGGGCCCTGGAATGGATCGGAGAGAGGATCAGTATCCATGAGGAAGACCAGTTCCACAGGCGTCCCCGGCTCATGGTACTCGTCGGCCCGACGGGAGTGGGTAAGACCAGTACTATTGCCAAGCTGGCGGCCTTCTACGGCACCGACCGGGCGGGCCGCAAACCCCAGACAATCAAAATCATTACCATTGATGCTTTCAAGGTTGGAGCCAAGGCCCAGATAGAAACTTTTGGAAATTATATGGGAATTTCTGTAGAGATGGTGGATAACTACGAAGGCCTCCGCAAGGCTGTTGCCCTTGGTTCTGCCGGCGCCGATATGATCCTGATCGATACCATCGGTAAGAGTCCCCGTGATTCAAAAAAACTGGGGGAGATGCATCAGATTCTTTCCGCGCTGGGGCCTCATGCGGAAGTGCATCTGGTCATTGCGGCTACTACCAAGGCAAGCGACATTGAAATTATCCTGCAGCAGTTTGAGCCCTTCAATTTTCAGGCGGTAGTCATTACAAAACTGGATGAAACATACAGGCTGGGTAATGTGATAAGCGTACTTGCCGATAAAGGAAAGAGTATATCTTATGTTACAGACGGGCAGAAAGTTCCGCGGGATATACAGATTGCCCACACGCTCAGGTTTCTCGGCTGCCTTGACGACTTTACCGTAAACCGGGAAAAGCTTGAGAAACGCTTCCCCCGTGATGAAAGCAAAATGATTCGATGGAGATAATGATGGAAGATCAGGCTGAAGAACTGAGGAAGATGATGGCTCAAAGCAAGGCTTCTCCCGCAAAGAGGCATGCCAATGCATCAGGCCGGGAAAAGCCGGAAACGCGGAACAATTTTGCCTCTCCGGCAAAAAAGGCCAGGATAATAACCGTTACATCAGGCAAGGGCGGGGTAGGGAAGACTAATCTTTCGGTAAACATGGCCCTGGCCTATGCCCGGCTGGGAAAAAAGGTAGTGGTTATGGATGCGGATCTGGGACTTGCCAATGTAAATGTCATGCTGGACATGACTCCCAAGTACAATCTCTACCATGTTATCCGCAAACAGAAAACCATGAGGGAGATCATGGTGGAATCCCCCTACGGCATTTCTATCGTGGCCGGCGCTTCGGGCTTTTCCCAGATCGCCAACCTTTCGGAAGATGAACGGCAGAATTTTATCACCGAGCTGGACACACTCAGTACCGCGGACATCATCATTATTGATACCAGCGCGGGGGTTTCAAGTAACGTACTGGACTTTATCGCCGCCGCGGACGATGCCGTAATCATCACCACACCGGAACCGACCGCCATTACCGACGCCTACGGTATCATCAAAATCATCGCAACCGAGTATGAAAATCTCAATATGGGACTTAAACTGGTAGTAAACCGGGTAAAAGGGGCAGGGGACGCCATGAAGGTCTCCGACAGGATGATAAAGACCGCGGGGCAGTTCCTCAACCTGAAAGTGGATTATCTGGGCTTCATCTATGACGATCCTGAGGTGAGCAAGGCGGTACTCAGGCAGAAACCCTTTATGGTTACCGATCCCCGCTGCAAGGCTTCCCAGTGTGTGCAGCATATTGTTGCCCGGATGGATAATGCCGGCTTCAGGGAAGCCGGGGGTTTTGGGGCCATGATGCGCCGGGTATTCGGCGCCTAGCAGGAACTTTTTATGATAAACATAAGAAATTGCGCCATCGCCGCCATTACCGGCTTCATTCTTTCCCTTCTTGTGGGACTGGTTTCCGGAGCGAGCCTTTTTGTTGTGCTTTTTAGGGCCTTAATCTTTGCCGTAGTCTTCTTTGTCCTCAGCGCCGCCATTCAATTCCTTGTTGGAAACTATGTCCCCGAGATTCTGGAGGGAGACGATTTTGATACGGAGGAACCTGTTGGAAACAATCAGGCCATGGGCAGCCGGGTTAACATGACTGTCGGGGATGATGAAGCCGCGGTTCCCAGGATGTACCAGGACAGGGGAGAAGAGGAGGAGCTGGGCGATATAGACGATCTTGTCAGAGGTGTAGATCAAAATGTTAAAGGTGATTATACTGTAAAAGAGGCGGTTTTTCATGAGGCTGAAGCTCCGGAACCAAGGGTTACCGCCGGTAGACAAGAGCCTTCCTTCTCTCCGCCGGATGGTGATTTTATTCCGGTAGTGGAGACTGTGGATGTGTTGCCGGATCTTGATTCAATGGCCGGTTCTTTCCTCTCATCCGATGGAAAGGAAGTGGCGGAAGGCGTTGTTGACAGCGCTCCGGCGTCTGTTTTGACGCCGAAACGGAGTTCCGAAGGGAAATCCGTGAACCTGGGCGGCGATTTTAACCCTAAGGAGCTGGCTCAGGCCATCAGAACCAAACTGAACAAGGATTAACGGATGGGAATGGCAAATAAAGAGCCCATGGATGAAAAAGTCGAAGAGCGGCTCTGGCTGGAATACCGGCGGACAAAGGATCAGAAGATACGGGAGACTTTTGTCATTCAATACTCCCCCCTGGTTAAATTTGTTGCCGGTAAAGTCGCCGTAGGGATGCCGCACAGTGTGGAATTTGACGATCTTGTGGGTTTCGGTTCCATAGGGCTTCTTGACGCTATTGATAAATACGATCCCGAGCGGGGCGTTAAATTCAAAACCTATGCGGTTACCCGGATTCGGGGAGCCATCTTTGATGAACTGCGTCAGATAGACTGGGTACCCCGCTCGGTACGCAAGAAAGCCAAGGAACTTGAAGAAACCGTAGCCAATCTGGAATCCCAGATGGGCAGAACTGCCACGGATCAGGAAATTGCCTCCTCTATGGGCCTTGACGACGAAGAGTATTCCAAAACCGTCATGAAAATATCCGCTACTTCGATTGTTTCCCTCAACGAGGTGTGGTCGGGGGTGGATGAAAACGAAAAAAATTCCATAGGCGACACCATAGAATCGCCGATAAGCCTCCATCCCGACGTAATGGTAGAAAAAGAAGAGATACGCCGGGTGATCATCGATGCCATCAAGGAACTTCCTGAAAAAGAAAAACAGATCCTCGTCCTCTATTGGTATGAAGATCTTACCCTTAAAGAAATCGGGGAAGTAATGAAAGTTACCGAATCCCGTGTATCCCAGCTTCATTCCAAGGCCATGCTCCGTCTCCGGGCCAAGCTTACCAATGTAAGAAAAGGTATCATGTAGGAGATCTCATGATCGATTTTGTCCGGCTTCAACACATTGTCAAAGACCAATTGGAACAGGACAGAACCATCACTACCGTGGAGGCCAGCGGGGCAACTCTGGAACTTGCGGTTTCCGAAGCCGCCGCTCTTCTGGATATCCCTGTCAGCCGTCTGGAATATGAAGTCAGCGAGAAGGGTTTCAAGGGCATTTTGGGCTCCGGAAAGAAAGAATGGAAGATTAAGGCCTACCAGCGGGTCTACGCCAGGAAAGAAAAGAATGAAACCGGTGAGGAAAGCGGAGACTTCGACTTTGATATTGCCGTCAACGAAGATTATGACGGCCAGGTCTTTGTCTATCTTTCACCGGAAGGCGCCTTCCTCAAGGTGTCTCCTCCGGGGGGCAAGGGAAGGAAGGCTGTAGAATCCCAGGCCTTTGATGCGCTCAAGGCCCGGCAGGTAAAAGATATTGAAGAAGCCCTTGTAAAAGAAGCGGTAAAGGCTGCCGATGGGGTGTATGTCCGGGTTGGAGATTTTGAACACAGGCCGGTAAACGACAGCATGGTGAGCGTAGAAATCGCCGACGGCGAGATGAAGGCCTTTATCGCCGTGAGTCCTCCGGGCCCCGGCGGCTGTGATATTTCTGCCGAGACCTATCTTTCCTACCTCCGGAACAACCGGGTGCTGTACGGGGTTAAAGAGGATTTTATCCGTGATTTTGCCGATTCACCCGAATACAAGATCCCCGTGCTGGTTGCCGAAGGGATCAGGCCCGTAGACGGCCGGGACGCGTATATTCAGTACAACTTTGAAACGGATCAAACCAAGGTACGGCTCCGCGAGGGAAGCAACGGACGCATCGACTTTAAGGAACTCAACATCATCCAGAACGTGGTGGAAAATCAGCCTTTGGCCAAGAAGATTCCCGCGGAAACAGGGAAGGTGGGCAGAACCGTTACCGGCAAAGTTATCCCCGCGAAAAACGGAAAGGAATGCAGTCTCCCGCTGGGAAAGAATGTCCACCAGGGGGATGACGGCGCTACTATCATTGCGGATATCAACGGCCAGGTGGTGGTAGTCAACGGAAAGATCAATGTAGAGCCTGTATATACTGTAAACGGGGATGTGAACCTCAAGACGGGGAACATCATCTTCCTGGGAACCGTTGTGATCAACGGCAACGTGGAAGACGGCTTCTCGGTAAAGGCTGCCGGAAACATCGAAGTGAATGGCACCGTGGAGAAGGCGGAAATGGATGCCGAAGGGGACATCATCGTTCATCAGGGCATTACCGCAAAGAGCGGCG
>JAIRNJ010000299.1 GCA_031258115.1 Treponema sp.
ATAATGTGTCTACATTATAGACAGACACTAGTTAATAGTCAAATCATCCCGGCCGGGAAGGGCCTTGGGGGGTTTTGAAGGCAGGGTCTGGTACCAATAGGCAACAGAAGCAATGTCATCCCTTAGCGGAAGGTAGCGGCGCTCATCGGCTTTGTCGTCGCTGAACCAGCCCAGGGCCTGTATCGTTACCTTTAAATCTTTTTCAAAGCGGACAGGGTCTGTGATATGCCAGCGGTACATACCGAAACGCTGCTGGGATTTATAGAGGCCGTCGGGGATGATCACCTGGGGCATGCCCGTGTAGGGGGATGAGAAGGGAACATAGCGCCCCTCTACATCGAAGTCATAGGAGCCGCAGAAGTAGTCTTCCGTCCCGGTACCGCAGATTGTGGGCCAGTCTTTGTCCCCGTCCATATAGAACTTGATCTCCCCTTCGCCCCACCAGCCGTTGCTGTGCACTCCCCATGCGATATAGGTACCGGCATAGCTGCCCCAGCCTTCGACGCCGTCAAGAATCGTGTGGACTTCCTTGCAGGGCAGGGGATTTACCCGCCTGAATGAAGCATGGAAATAGGCGCAGGGGGCGGCAGCTTCACGGAGTTCATAGTCAATCTGATAGTAGAGAACCATGGGATTTGAGTCGAGGTTTTCCATGGTGATCCTGCAGCGTTTTTTGAAGGGCATCTCCCAGTAGGAGTTAAAACCGCTGTAAGGATTCACGCAGACAGCAAGACTGTTGACCTGGGCATAGCCCGGATACGCCGCGGCAAAGAAATCCCCGACGGGAACTTCCACCGAAGGATGCTCCTGTTCGTCCCAGTAGATTCGCAAAATCGAAAGCCGTTTGTTTCCCGCAATGGTCATCCATATATGGGTAATGGCGCCCGGGCCTTCAATGCCGGCCATGGTAAAAACTTCACCCGGGGCAATATTCACCGAAGGGGAGACCTTCCAGCCCTGCCCCAGATCCCGCGCGCATTTCCTGCCGGTTCCTTCAACAGCCATGCCGCCCTTGCCCTTTTCTCCCGAAAAATTTTCCGCGGAAATGGATCTGCTCTTTGCCTTTGTCAGGATCGTCAGTTGCTTCATACTCATAAAAACCTCACTCTGTTGAGCTTCTTGCAAAACCCGGTTGATTTTGCCGAAGCTTCTGCAGTTTTTCGGCCTACGGCCTACAAAACTGCTTTTTTTAGTGGTTGCTCTTTCAAAACTGAAGTTTTGAAAGAGCCTCTATTGATACGGCAAACCATGCTGCCTCTTAATTCTTATCACTTAAAAGCATTTCGTCGTTGGCAAGTTCCTGTTTTCTAATATCCTTAAAACGCCGGACAATATCTTTGGTGCTCAGCTTTGCCTTTTCTTCGGCGTCAATGTCAAGGATGATCTCTCCTCCGTCCATCATGAGAAGCCTGTTACCCGCTTCCAGCGCATGGTTCATGTTGTGTGTGATCATCATCACCGTAAGGCTGTACTCCGCCGCAAAACGGCTGGTAAGGCTCATGACGATTTCCGCATTCCGGGGATCAAGGGCCGCCGTATGTTCATCGAGAAGAAGGAGGTTGGGCTTCGACATAACCGTCATGAGCAGGGTAAGCGCCTGCCTCTGTCCTCCGGAGAAGAGTTCCACATTATCGTTGAGCCTGTCTTCAAGGCCCATGCCGAGACAGGAAAGCTGTTCCCGGAACGTTTCCTTCATCTGTTTGTTAAGGCTTATTTTTAGGCCCTTGTAACCTTTTCTGTAGCAGAGCATCATGTTGTCCGCCAGCGTCATCTTTCCCGCGGTTCCCAGCAGCGGATTCTGAAAGATCCTCCCGATATAGCGGGCGCGTATAAATTCAGGCTTGCGGCTTATGTCGGTTTCCGTATTATCATTGCGCAGAAATATGCGTCCCTGAAAGGGAATGACGGTTCCCGCAATGGCGTTGTAGAGTGTACTTTTCCCGGCACCGTTGGAACCGATGATCGTGATAAAGTCTCCGTTCTTGACGGTAAGATTGATATTTTTTAAGGCAAGGTTTTCGTCGGGAGTTCCCGGAGAAAACACTACGCTGATATTTTCAACCCTGATCATCACTGTTCCCTTCGGTTCTTTCGCGGCCGGCAGCCGGAACGGAAACCCATGCGGGATACGATGATGCACACAATTATAAGAAGTCCGGTGATAAGCTTTAGATCGTTGGCGGTCATGTGAATATGGTAGCCGTAGTTGCGGGCAAAGAACATGAGGCCGCGGTAGAGAATGGAACCGAGGATCACGCGGAGGGTAAGAAGGCCGATCCTGTTTGAACGGAAAGGAATTCTCCTATCATGAGTGAAGCAAGGCCCGAAACGATCATGCCGCTTCCAAAGTTGATGTCCGAAAACCCCTGGTACATGGCGGCATAGGCGCCGGAGATCCCCACAAGGCCATTGGCAAGGCAGATGCCCACGGTCTTAATCACTTCGGGATTCATTCCCTGGCTGATGATAAGCTGGGGGTTTGCTCCCAGCGCGCCCAGAGAGAGGCCGAAGTCGGTATGAAAGAAAACATCGAGAATGATCTTGATAATAACAATGGTAATAAAACAGAAGATCACGATGGCCCAGCCGGGATGGATGGTAAAACCCTGGGCCCAGCCGTTTATTTTTGAAAAAAGAGTCGGAATCTTGATCAGCGAAAGATTGGCCCGGTTGCTCATCACCCGGAGGTTTATCGAATAGAGCATGGTCATGGTAAGGATACCGGAGAGCAGATCCGGTATCCTTAATTTGTTGTGAATAAGGGCCGTAACGAGTCCGGCGAGCATGCCTCCGGCACAGGACAGGGCAAGGGCCGCAGACGAAGGGATCCCCCGTGAGAGCATCACACCCATGATGCAGGCTCCCAGGGGGAAGGAGCCGTCTACGGTCATGTCGGCAAAGCTGAGGACTCTGAAGGTGATGAATACCCCCAGAACCATGATGCCGTAGATGAAGCCTTCTGTTAAAATCCCTTCGATCATACACAAGCCGCCTCCCGGCGGCGCCGTACTATCAATTTCCTAATGCTCGCGGCCCGGAGGGCCGCATGCGCCTATTTCTCCGTAAGTTTCCCGTTTTCAAAAATCAGGTTGGCCTGGGAAAGGTACTTCTGGGGAATGGTGATGCCGAGCGCTTTGGCGTTGTCAAGATCAAGCATGAGATCCGACTCCGAAGGATCGGTAAGGAACTTTACCGGAATGTCGGCAGGTTTCTTCCCCTCAAGAATGTCCGCAACGATATTGCCCGTTGCAATGCCGGCCTTGTAGTAGTTGAAGCCCGAACCGATAAGACAGCCGCCGTCTTTGATACCGGTAACATCCCCGGCAAAGATTGGCTTTTTGGCCGTCCCGAAGACATCAATAATCGCCGCAACCGCGGAGAATACCGTATTATCGGTGGTCATGTAGATCCCGTCAACACGGCCCACAATGGCCTGTGCCGCCTGGCGAATATCTGCGGAGGTATTGATTGACTGTTCCACAAGGGAAATACCTTGTTTGCTGCAGGCTTCCCTGACCAGTTCCAGAGCGCTAATCGAGTTAGCCTCAGAACCGGTATAGATATAGCCAAGGGTTTTGATGCCTGCAATCTCCCTGAACAGGGCGATGTGATCCGCAGTGGGAATAGCGTCGCTCATGCCGCTTACGTTTCCTTCCCCGCGGGAGAGACTGGACACAAGGCCCGCTTCAACAGGATCGGTAACCGCGGAAAATACCACGGGAATGTCCTTGATGGCGTTTGCCAGAGCAACGGCGGTAGGGGTAGCTATGCCGATGGCAACATCCACCCTGTCATTCTTGAATTTGCTGGCAATCTGGGCCGCGGTGCTGGGATCGCCATTGGCGCTCTGCAGGTCAAATGCAGCATTGAAACCCCGGATCTTGAGCTGATCCTGAATCCCCTGTTCGCATGCATCGAGGGCCGGATGGGCCACGATCTTTGAAATCCCAATCCGGATCTGTTTTTCCCCGCCTGAGGGGGCATCCGCAGTGCCTGAATCCTTCTTGCCCCCCGCAAATGCGAGAGGCAGAACTGCAGCGCAGAGGGCTGCGATCATGAGTACCTTTTTCATTTCAAACGCTCCTTTTAAGTGTTTTGTAACAAGCTCAGCCATTTTAGAATGTATGGGGGCTTTGTGTCAAATAGCCTCCCGAATAATCAGGGCGCCGGCATTTACTTTCAATCATCAAAAACAACCTGATTTTAGGAATTTTCGCTGCGAACGGCACGAACAGACACGAACGGATCGGGAAATTTAGAGAGTTTGTTCGTGTGGTTTGCGGCAAATTTCTTCAGTAGAAGGTTCATTTTTCCGTGAGATTGTCCACGCAGTCCCAGTCATGCTTTGTTCCGATATATTTTCCGCAGCGATCCATGTAGAGTTTTGCGACCCCGTCGCCCTTGTCTTTCCGGTACAATTCCGCAAAGATTTTTTCCGCTTCCGCAAATTCCTTTTTTTCGTAAGAGTCAAAACCCTGTTCCCATATCCTGACCATGTCAAGCGTTTCCACGGAAGCTTCATCCCTTGTTGCCAGAAGTTCGTAAAGCCGTACAGGAGTATTGATCCCCACAACCGTGACACGGCTCAGCCTCCGCACAATAAATTCATCTCCAATTTTATTCCGGGTGTATTCACTTATCAGGATGCCCCCCGTATCGTACTGTTTGTTTACACCTTCAAGACGGGCGGCCAGATTTACCGCATTGCCCATAATCGTATAGTCCATCTTGTTTGGGGTACCCATGTTGCCTACTACCATGTTGCCTGAGTTAATTCCCAGCCGGGTATAGAGGGGCCGTTCCGCCCGGATCACGTTTTTTTCTATAAGTTTGTTCAGGGGTGCGGAGAAAGGCCCGTCGCTTTTCATGATCTCTTCCCGCAGTTCCATCTCCCGTTTTTTCATTTGGATGGCACTGCGGCAGGCGAGTACGGCATGTCTTTCCGTCGGGAGAGGAGCGCCGAAGAAGGCAATAATGGCGTCTCCTTCGTATTTATCAATAGTACCCTGGTTGTCAAGTATGATGTTGCTCATCTCGGTAAGGTACAGGTTGAGGAGATTAACCAGTGCCTTTGGACCTTCATCGGCATATTCTTTCTGGAGAGCTTCCGATATTGATGAAAAGCGCTGAATGTCCGTAAAGATTGCAGTCATTTCCAGTTTTTGACCGCCCAGGTTAAGTTTGGAAGGATCGGAGATGATCTGTTCGATTACCGAAGGGGCAAGGTAACGGGAAAACGCCGATTTGATAAAACGTTTCTGACTGCCTTCGGTAGCGTAATTGTAAAGACTGGTTGTAATAAAGGCCAGAACTATTCCCGTAAAGGGTGCGATCATGGGAAGCCAGAGATTGAATTTGTCATAGGCGGCCAGACCCAGACATGTTACCAGAATTAATGTCAAAAGAGTACCGGTTACCGATACTGCGATTTTTCCGGGATAGAGCCCCAAAATACCGGTTAAAACAATTACTGTCAAAACAAGAAGAAGATCGAGTGCAGGGGGACTCTCCCGGATAAAATCCCCGTTCAAAATATTATCCAGCATGGTGATGTGTACGCCGGCTCCCGGATATGTTGCGGAAATGGGGCTGGCGAAAATATCGTAGAGACCGGGAGCATAAAGCCCAAAGAAGACATACTTGTCCTTAAAGTCGCCGGGCAGAAGCTCCGGCTCTTCCCCCCGTGCATGGCTTTCCGCACTCCGGAGCACCTGATCCATAAAATAGGGATAGTAACGATCCAGCCTGCCCCGGTAGCGGAGAATGCACCGTCCTTTCCGATCCACAGGAATTGTATAATCGCCCCAGCGTACAAGCTGCTTTTCCGGATCATAGACAAGTTTATTGTCATGGCCTGCAGCGAGAAGAGATGCGGTACTGAGGCCGGGAACCGCCCTGTTGTCAAAGAGGGTAAAAAGATTGGCCCGGCGTATGATTCCGTCAGAATCGGGCCAGCCTGTTACGCTGCCGAGAATACCCGCAGCGTTTTTCAATTCCTCTATGGGGAACTGCGCCCGGATTTCTCCCTCATTTCCGGACAGACGGCCATAGAGGGGGAGCAGCGCTTCAAAACCGGACAATTCAAAAAGCGGCTTGCCGGATTCCCCGGGCCAGGAATTTACAGACCCGGAACCGGTACTGAAAAACACCGCCTGTACCACCCGGCCAAAGTCTCTCTCCGCCTGTACAAAGGCGGCATCGTCTCCACCGGCGCTTAAATCCCGGAGAGATCCTGCTATTTCCCGGAAACAGGAGTCCGCTTCCCCGAACCGGCCTTCCGATATAAGGGCCCGGGCCTGTTCCAGATTTTTTGCCGCATCGTTTATTATGTCTTCCTGCCGGGCATTCCGGTGAACCGAAGCTTCCGTAAAGAGCATATCGAAGGCAAGCGATTTTGCCCCGGCCTCCTTCATGTACTCCACAAATTCGGCGTATGCCTTCCTGGGCCAGGGCCATGACCAGCCTCTTTCGTTTTTGGCCCAATCCAGGCTTTGCTGATCGAGCAGAACAACTACAATCTCTTCGGAAGCCGGAACCGATTCGGCAAAGAGATTAACCCTGAGATCATAAATTTTAAATTCCAGATAATCAAATACCCCGGTGAAAGACGCAAAAGTTACAAGTAG
>JAIRNJ010000300.1 GCA_031258115.1 Treponema sp.
GTATTCATGTGGAAAGCTTAAAAATATTTCAGTATTTTCAGGATATTGTCCGGATCTATTGGTCCGATCTGCCCCATAACGACCTGCGTTGTTCAGCTATTATGAGTATTATTCTGGAAGAACTTGCCGATGTGTGCAGCCGGCCGCAGGAATTGGGTAGTGAAGCAATCCTGAAGGCCCAGACCCTGATCGCCGAACATCCACGCACGTTTTATTCGATTTCGGGCCTGGCCAAAGAATGTAATATGGGCGTCCGGAGTTTTAGTTCAAAATTCAAGGCTGAAACAGGGCAGACAGTCCATACCTACCAGATGAACGGTAAGCTGAACCGAATAGCGGAACTGATACGCAGCGAAGACAATGTCAGCCTTAAAAGCATGGCGGCAAATTTTGGTTTCTATGACGAATTTCATTTGAGCAAAGCCTTTAAGAAAAAATTTAATGTGTCGCCGACTCAATACCGGGAAACAAAAAGACCGGCCCGCGCCGCGTGGGATTATACGGCTGTTGTACGCTGCCTGACGGAATTCATAAATAATCCGGCAGCCATACAATCTTTCGGGCAATTCTTATCCTGTCTGGATGAAATACCGGCGGATCTGCCTATCATGAAAAATATCATTTGCCTGAATAAAGGCGGCACGGATACTAACGGTATATTGGGGCGGCGGATCAAGCGCCGGTATGAACGGCTGTGTTTCATTCAGAAAGAACAACCATACCCCGCCGGCTCTGCCTCCCCCGCGAAGCGGGTTCCTGGCTTGGTTGATTTTACAGTATACAAAAAGATCCCCGAGGATAAATTTCATCTCTTTTTTGGAAACGGCTTAATGGATTTTTCCGATGAATATTTTATAAACACCTTTGGAATTACCGCGGAAAATATACGATCCTATATCGACAAGGCTTACCAAAAAAGGGATTCCTGGTATTACCTGAAAGACCCCAGGATACTGCACATCATGAGGAGCCTGTCCATTTCCCTGCACTGGAAGCCCATTTTCGGGGAGGATGAATTTTCCCTGGAATATACCGGCCTGATTCGGGAATTGGAAAACCGCGGTCTTGTCAATGGGGATATTGTAAAAGAATTATCAAAAATCACCGCCCTGTTGTATTACCGTTTCTTCTGCGCCCTGGACTCCGCCTCGGTTGTTCATGCCGACGGCATGAGAACGGATTTGAGAATACAAAAAAATTCAGGCTATGTTTTTTTAACAGGTATTTTCCGGCCCCAAAACCGGCCCCATGCCATAACGCTGGGTTCCGCTTCCATCCTGAATTAGAGGAACCGCCGTTCCGTTCTTCATTGAGGAAACGCAAAGGCGATACCGGTGAAACACGATACGCCATAGTTTCATACTCCTCAGCTTGACGCAGGCCGTCTTACTTGACACTTTCCCGGTGTCTGAGTCATAGTATTTATAAGGCCTCTTATGGGGTCTGACCTATTAACCGGGGTGGTTTCCTGGGCAAATAATTGTCCTGGGCACAATAGTGCCCGGCCTTTGGCAGGAAACCTGAGATTACACCCGCTGAACCTGATCCGGGTAATACCGGCGTAGGGAGCGCTGTTTTAAGAGAAGGGGCGGACGGGAAGCAGGCAAATCCCGGACAGCCTTGTTCTCTTCAACACAACAAAGCGGAAAATCAACACCCCTCATAAAAAAGGACACATGTCCTTGAGGAGTATCTCTATGAAAAAGCTCTCTGTTTTAAGACGGGAAACGAAGCAAGTTTCATTTCTGCTCGGCGCAGTAGTAATGGTGTTTATGCTTTTCTCCCTGCCCCTCCATGCGGGAGCCGGGAAGGACAAGGCTGCGGTGGCTTCAAAAGAAGTAGTCGTCTGGACTTATGATTCCTTCAATTCCGAATGGGGGCCCGGCCCCGAGGCTTCCAAGGCCTTTGATGCCCAAACAGGCATAAAGATACGGTGGGTAAGTCACGGAGACGCAGGAGAAGTACTGTCCCGGCTCCTCCTTGAAGGCCCGAATGCGGATGCCGACATCATTTTGGGGCTGGATCAGAACATGGCGGAAAGAGCTCTCTCTTCAGGGCTTCTTGAAGCCTATAAGCCCGCCGGTGCGGAAAAACTGCTTCCTGAAATCAGGGACTATGTGAGGAATGACTGGCGGCTTATCCCCTTTGATTACAGTTACTTTGCCTTTGTCTACGATTCGGAAATTCTTCCCAATCCTCCAAAGAGTCTTGAGGATCTTACCCTGCCCCTCTATGCCCGGAAAATAATTCTGATGGATCCCAGAACTTCCTCTCCGGGTCTCGGGTTTTTCGGCTGGGTACGGGAAATCTACGGCGAGCGCTGGCAGGATTACTGGAAACGGCTGTCCCCTTCCGTGCTTACCATTTCCGAAGGCTGGAGTTCCGGCTACGGTCTTTTTACCGCGGGAGAGGCCCCACTGGTGCTTTCCTATACCACCAGTCCGGGCTACCATCTGGAGTATGAGGATACTGAACGTTACAGGGCTGCAATTTTCGATGAAGGGCATCCCATTCAGATTGAACTGGCAGGACTTCTGTCGCAGGCTAAAAACAGGGAAAATGCCGGGAAATTCCTTGATTTTATGCTGAGTTCCGCCTTTCAAAGCATTATTCCCCTGAGCAACTGGATGTATCCTGTTATTGATATACCACTGCCCTCTTCCTTCAGTATAAATCCAAAGGCGCAAAAAACACTTGAGCCCGGGGCGCCTTCAAACGAAGAACTTAACCGGTGGATGGCTCTTCAGACAGGACAGTAATGCTGCCCTTCCTGAAACAAAGTTTCCTGCCGCGCCGTTCATCCTGCACGGAGACTCGTTTCCGCGGCATCCTTATCCCTGCCCTCATTCCCCTGGGGGCAGTTGCCGCAGGATTTCTGTTTCCATACGCCGCCGTTCTTGCGGCAGGAATTTCAAAATCGTTTGACGCATCCATGCTGAACCGGAATCTTGCTTCGCTGGTCTTGTTTACGGTGAAGCAGGCTCTCCTTTCATGCCTTGTGGCCCTTGCTCTGGGACTTCCCGGAGCATGGTTCCTCGGGCTTTCGGACAACAGAGCCGGGACAATAAGACTTCTCTCCGGAATTCCCTTTGCCATGCCCTCCATACTGGTAGTGCTGGGTTTTGTGCTTTTCTACGGCAACTCAGGCTGGCTCAACAGAATTACTGTTTCGATATTCGGACTCAAAGAGGCGCCTTTCAGGATTCTCTACAGGCCGGAGGCGATTATTCTTGCTCATGGTTTCTACAATTTCCCCCTGGTGATACGGCTTCTGGGGGACGGGCTCCGGGAAGCCGGCAGGGGCTATGCAAAACCGGCGCTTAGCCTGGGAGCTTCACCTTTTCTCTGCTTTGTAACAGTACTTCTGCCGCTTGCCCTCCCCTCCCTCATGGCTTCCCGTATTCTTACTTTTTTATATTCGTTTACCAGTTTTGCGGTAGTGCTGGTATTGGGCGGAGGAGCTGCCGCCAGTACTCTTGCCGTGGAGATCTACCGCTATGCACGCATCTCCCTTGATCTTTCCAGTGCCGGACTTCTTGCTTTCCTTGAAACCATTATTGCGGCGGGAGCATTCGGCCTCTACCTGTTCTTTGACAGGATGAGCCTCAAGGCAGGGCTGGAACGGAGGGAAGAAACAGAAGCCATACGTCACGGCGGGCTCTTCAGAAGCGGAATGATAGTCTACCTTGTTTTTACGGCCTGTTTCAGTTTCGGCCCAATCCTCTCGATTCCGGTAGAATCCCTGTTACAGAAGCCCAGCCGTTCCAGACCGGCGGAATGGAGTCTGCGCTGGTGGCAGAGCCTTGGAGATTCCGTGCTTCCTGCGCTGGGACGTTCCCTGGTTCTGGCCCTCCTCTCGGCAAGCATAGCCTGTATTCTGGGCATCCTTGCGGCAGGGGCCTCGCGCAGCATGGAACAGGAAAAAAAAGGTTCCGCCCTGTTCCTCCGCGGTGCAATGACTTCTCCTCTCTTCTCTTCCGGCATTGTACTGAGTCTCGGCTGGCTGATACTCTACGGGAGAGAAGGCTCCCACACGATTTTTAGTGCGGCAATGCTTCATGCGATCATTGCTCTGCCCTTTGTCTTTAGTTCCCTGGCACAGGGCCTCCTCAGCCTCAGCGACAGCACGCTGAAGGCCGCGGAAACGGCAGGCGCGGGTCCCCTCGTGCGGCTTTTTACCGTGGCAATCCCCTGCGCGGGAAACAGGCTCCGTTCAGCCTGGGCCTTTGCCGCGATCCTGAGTCTTGGAGAACTCAACGCAGTAATGATGCTGGGTATGGAAAAATGGGAAACCCTTCCCCTGCTCATATACCGGGCGGCGGGAGCATACCGCTACGGCGCCGCCTGTGCCGCAGGAACAGTGCTGATGGCTGTCATGGCCCTTGTATTCGCCCTTGCGGAATTCCCCTTTACGGGAAGGAAAGGGACTTGAGTATGGCAATTGAACTTAGGGGCTTGCGTAAAATCTTCCGCAGGGAAAGTTCAGATTCCGGACAGGGCGGAGGAGATTTTTCACTATATATCGATCTCCGTATTGAGGAAAACGAAACCCTTATCCTTGCAGGGCCTTCCGGCTGTGGCAAAACCACCGCGCTTCATCTTGCCGCAGGACTGCTCCGGCCCGATGGCGGCAGCATTCTTGTTAATGACAGGGATATTACATCTCTTCCGGCATGGGAACGCAATGTTTCTGTGGTCTTTCAGGATCTGGGCCTCTTTCCCCATTTGAATGTGGCGGGAAATGTCGCATACGGACTCTTTATCAGAGGCATGAAAAAAAAGGAAAGGACGGAACGGGTGCGGGAGGCACTGAGGCAGGCCCATCTTTCAGGCTATGAAAAACGCCGTATCCATGAACTTTCCGGGGGTGAACGGCAAAGGACGGCCATTGCCCGCGCCCTTGCCTCCTCTCCGCAACTGCTGCTTCTTGATGAACCTTTTTCCAGTCTGGACGCTCCCCTGCGTAAAGCCATGCGGGAAGAATTTCTTGAGATTCGCTCTTCTTCTTCGATACCCTGTATTTTTGTTACTCATGACAGGGAGGAAGCGGCGTTTCTGGGAGACCGTATCGCGCTGATGAAGGAAGGCAGAATTGTGGAAAGCGGGAAAACAGAGGAACTCTTTCTCTCTCCCCGGACAAGCTTCTGCGCGGAATTCCTTGATGCGGGGATCGTCCTTGCCTCCGGTGACGATAAAACTGTTTTTATTCCCCATGACGCCGTGCGGATTGCTGTGGAAGGAGAAAGCGGGGAAGAGATGTTCCGGGTCTCGGGGATACTTAAAAAAACAGTTTTTGAGGGGGGGCACAGGAGACTCGATGCGGAACTTTCAGACGGCAGGCTTGTCTCCGTCAGGGTTCCCCTGAGGGAAAAAATTCCTGAAACAGGACAGGCAATCATCCTGCAGGCGGAAAGAAAAGAGCTGCGCCTTATCGACCAGGGTTTTTAAGGATTCATGGCTTTTGCGGCTGTACGGGCCTGAGAGAGCTTGTCGTAGATGTCTATATTGGTTTCCAGAATCCAGCCCTGAATTCTCAACGTTTCGTTTTCATCTTCCTGATTTTGGTTGATTCCCGCTACCAGAACCCACAATTCGGTTCTGTTTTCTATGGTGATGAAACGGCGCTCCTGAAGCTCAACAATGGAACCTCTTCTGCCGTAACTGCTGGCCTGATTCTTCTGTCCGGGCTTCTCCATGATAAGGGCAAAGGAAACATTTATAACCCCATAACCGATGTTTTTCCGGGACAGAGGGGGAGTCATGGGAAGATCCAGGACGATTTCTTCCCGGTTTTCCCTGCAGGATGCAAGAATGCAGAGGAGGAGAATGAGAAGCACTTGACGATACTGTCGTCTAGACTCTAGTTTCATATAGTGAAGAATATACTTGTTTTTTTCTTTTTCGTCATTATTGCAGGAATGCTTCTTGCAGAGGAGCCTGTCCCGCAGGAAAAGAGCTTCCCCTATACTCTTTCCCTCTCCCAAAGCGCCGGTTTCCTCTACGGCCACGGAGAAGAACGGGTATACAAGAAGGACGGCGCCCTTCTAAGCCAGCTTATCTGGGAGATGAAACCGCTCTTCTACTACGGCGCCGGGCTTGATTTTTCCCGGAACAACAAATACGAAAAGACAGGCTTCAGCACGGCCCTTTCGCTGAAAGCGGGTTTCCCCTCCCCTTCCGGAATCATGGAGGATCGGGACTGGAATACTCAGGATGGTGAATTATCGAATTATTCGACCCACTATAACTATACCGAAGGAGCGCTGATTCTGGATTACCGGGCAGGCCTCTCAATCCCCCTGAATTCCCGGCTTCTTCTGGAACTGTACCTGGGTTTTTCCTGGATGCGCTTTAACTGGATCGGCAGGGACGGGTATATCCTGTATCCTAAAGACCAATATGGAAGCTACCTGAACGGCGCGGCCCTCGGCCCGAATGCGGAGAAAGAGCCTTACGACGGCCCCGCGATCGGATATTCCCAGGACTGGATGCTGGGTTTTCCCGGAGCGGGGGTCTCCCTGCCCCTGGGCCGTTTTTTCAATATTGCTTTCTCTTTCCAGGGGAGCCCTCTCATATTCTGCAGGGCACGGGACGATCACTTTGCCACGAAAACCGAATACTCAGACGGTATGAATTTTGGGCTTTATGTAGAACCCCGCGCCGAAATTTGTTTTATTCCCAAAGAAAGACTCTTTCTGTCCCTGTACTGTTCCTGGCGGAAGCTTGAGGCCAATCCGGGAAACACTATCTCCCGTAAAACCGGGGTAAACACCGGAGACACG
>JAIRNJ010000102.1 GCA_031258115.1 Treponema sp.
TCCACAAGGAGGCTGCGCCTGAAAGCCCTGGACGTACAAACAGCCGAAATACTCGCAATGGCATCCGAGCGTTTCTAGGGGGGGGGGGGGGGGGGGGGTGTAAAAAGAAATTTACAAAAAAAATAAAAAAATACAAAAAAATCTTGGATTTTTTCCTTATTTTCTCCCAATGCCGACAAGTTAAGAAAATAACCGGCGAATTTTCCTTTGTATTTGGCATAAATTCAGCCAAATTGAAGATGATACGTTTTGGGATATCATAATGACCGCTTTGCGGGTCCAAACGCCGGGCAAAGGACGAAAAGGACAGATCTCCGCCAGCTTGTTATAAAACAGAGAATAATTGCAATATTTTCTAGTAAATGTAACTAAACAGTATCCCATGCGGTGGGTGTAGTCCTTTTCCTGGAAAAGGTCAATATAGTCTTGAAAAATTTTGGAGAATTCCCTAAGATTGCCGATAAGAGGGTTTATGACGGCAAATTCCCGGTATAAGGACAGTGTTTTTTCCTTTCTTTTTAGCGATCCGCAGACCCTTCGGGAACTGTACGGCGCCCTGGAAGGAGTTTCCGTGGATCCCGCGGTTCCCGTCGCCATCAATACCCTCTCCGGTGCCCTCTATATGGACCAGTACAACGATATTTCTTTTACCATCGGGGACAAAATCGTGGTGCTCATTGAACACCAATCGACGATTAATCCCAATATGCCCCTGCGGCTCCTGCTGTATATCGCCCGGGTGTATGAAAAGATTATCGACCAAGGGAAGAAGGGGAGTTTGTACCGGGAAAGGCTGATAAAGATCCCCCGTCCTGAGTTTTTTGTACTCTATAACGGCGTAAAACCCTGCCCTGACCAACAAGTGCTGAAGTTTTCTGATGCTTTTGAAAGCCTGGAAGGGGATGCGGGTGAAAGGGTTCCGGCTGAGCTTGAACTTATAGTAAAGGTATACAATATCAACCCGGGGCATAACGAAGGGATAGTGAAGGGTTGTGAAAAACTGCAAGGATACAGCAGGTTTATAGCCCGGGTGAGGGAACATCAGAAGACGATGCCGTTGGAAGAGGCGATGAAACGTGCGATAGAGTACTGTATTGAGCACGATATATTGAGTAAATTTTTAGTAGAACATGGCTCGGAGGTGGTGAACATGTTATATACGGAATGGAATTGGGATGATGCGAAAGCGGTTTGGCAGGAGGAAGCCCGGGAAGAAATATTGGAACTCATCAATTCAGGTTACACGATAGAGGCCCTTAAGGAACGGTTAATGGCTGATAAAAGAGCCGAAAATGAAAGAGAAACCAGTCCGTGACGTTGTGGTGAATCATACTTTGCCGGGGTATTGACATAGTGCCGAAATACTCGCAATGGCATCCGAGCGTTTCTAAAGGGGCGGGGGGCTTTCCTGTTCATGGTCCTGTCTTCAATCTTTTACCGCTTTAAGGCAGGAGAAATTTGGAATTCCTGGCCTCATGAACAAGGCTGCCGCTACCATTTTATGTACCGATAGGTTATATTGATTGAATGAAAAAGCTTCCCCCTCTCTATCTTATTGATGCCTACGGGCTTATCTACCGTTCGTATTTTGCGTTTCTCACCCATCCCTTAAGGAATTCCGGGGGGAAAAATATAAGCGCCCTCTTCGGCTTTATGCGAACCCTGGTGAGTCTTCTGGATGAGGGGGCTCCGGCGGCGGGGGGCGCTACGGAAAAACCCCTTGTTCTGGCGGCGGTTCTGGATTCCCGGACGCCGACTTTCCGGCACAAGATGTACAGCGAATATAAGGCCACAAGACAGAAGGCTCCCGCGGATCTCCATGAACAGGTTCCCCTGGTGGAAGAGGTCCTGAATGCCCTGGGGGTAAAGGTTCTCCGGGCGGAAGGCTACGAGGCGGATGATATTATCGCTACCCTGGCCCGCAGATGCGGGGAGGAGGGGCGGCAGTGTTATATTCTCTCTTCCGACAAGGATCTGCTGCAGCTTGTGGGAGAGAATGTGTATGAACTGAGGCCTCTTAAACAGGGTGGAAATAGTGGAACCGGAAAAGGCGGCGGGATTAACTATGAACTGGTTGGGGTTTCCGAGGTAAAGGCCGAATGGGGTGTCGGCCCTGAGCAGGTGCTGGATCTCCTCTCCCTTACCGGGGACAGTTCCGACAATGTACCCGGCGTAAGGGGAGTGGGCGAAAAGACCGCGGTAAAACTCATGACCCGCTACGGTTCCCTGGATGAAATTTACAGAAACATTGCGGGTATCGAAGGTGCGGTGGGGAAGAAGCTTGCCGAAGGAAAGGAAAGCGCCTATTTTTCAAAAAAACTTATCCAGCTGGAGTACCGGGTACCCTTTACACTGAAAAGCATTGATGAACTTTCCGTGGAAATACTTGACCGGGAAAGCGGCGCAAAAATTCTGCGCCGGGAGGGAGTGTTCTCGGTAGCAAAGGCTCTGGACGGGGGAAAGGGGGCAGGAAGCGCGGACGGGGGAGGAGACAGGGTTTCCGGGGGGCCGGCACGGGTGCCGGTTGATTCCGCGCTGAGGGGAGAGGGGATCTACAGGGCTATTATTGATTTGAAGGAACTTGAAAAACTTCTTGCCGCGGCGGCGAAGCAGAAATTTATGGCCCTGGACTTTGAAACCGATTCCCTTGACGCGTGGAACGCTCATCCTGTCGGTATTTCTCTGGCAATAAAACCGAAAGAGGCATTCTATGTCCCGCTGGCAGTACACGGAGGGGATTCAGCCTTTCTGGAGCCCGGGAAGGTAAGGGCCCTCCTCCTGCCCCTCTTTGCCGATGCGGACATGACGCTTATTGCCCACAATGCCAAGTACGACTATAAGGTGAGCCGCGGTTGGGGAATCGAACGCTGGAAATGCCGGATATGGGATACCATGGTGGCGGCATGGCTTGCGGATCCCGAGCGGAACAACTATTCGCTGGATTCACTGGCAGCCTATGCTCTGGATGCCGAGACCATAGCGTACAACGATATTGTTCCCAAGGGGAGTACCTTCAACTGCGTAAGTCTTGAAACCGCCGTCCGCTATTCGGGCGAAGACGCCGATCTCTGCCTGCGGATGAAGCTCCATCTGGAACAGAAACTCCTCGCCGCCGGAGCCATGGATCTTTTTACGGCTCTGGAGATGCCCCTGCTTCCCATACTGGCGGAGATGGAGGGATTGGGAATCAGGATTGAAGGGAAGGTGCTCGGGGACTACGGACAGGAACTCTCCACGGAACTCAATAAAATTCAGGATCAGTGCTGGACGCTTGTGGGGCATGAGTTCAACCTGGGTTCTCCCAAGCAGCTTCAGACCGTACTGTTTGAAGAGCGGAAACTCAAGCCGGGCAAGAAGACCAAGACCGGCTATTCCACCGATGAAAGCGTTCTTGAAGAGCTGGCCCTGGAAGATCCCCTGCCGGCGATGATCCTCCGGCACCGTACCATGGCGAAGCTTAAATCAACCTATGTGGACACCCTTCCCGGACAGGCCGACAGGGAAGGCCGAATCCACACAAACTTCGTGCAGACCGGGACTGCCACAGGCCGGCTTTCCAGCAGGGAACCGAATCTGCAGAACATTCCCATCAGGGACGAAGAAGGGCGGCATATCAGGGAAGCCTTTGTCGCCTCTCCGGGCCAGATGCTCATCTCGGCGGATTACAGCCAGATAGAGCTGGTGATTCTGGCCCACCTTTCCCAGGATCCAAACCTTAATGCGGCCTTCGGCGAAGGGAAGGATGTGCATACCCGGACGGCGGCCCTAATCTTCGGTATTCCGGAAGACAAGGTACAGAGTGCGGAGCGGCGCATTGCCAAAACGATCAACTTCGGGGTGATGTATGGCATGAGCGCCTTCCGTCTTGCAAATGAGCTGGGTATCAGCCGCACGGAAGCCAAGTCCTTTATCGACGTATATTTTGCCACCTATGCGGGGGTGAGGAAATTTATCGGGGAACTTATCCGCAAGACTGAGGAAACAGGTTACGCCTCCACGATCTTCGGAAGGCGCCGTTATATTCCCGCCATCAATTCGCGGAACAAGACGGAAAAGGCCGCGGCCGACCGGATTGCGGTAAACACACCGATACAGGGCAGCGCCGCAGACATTGTGAAACAGGCCATGATCAAGCTGGACAGGCGCCTTGTTAAAGAGAAGAGTCCTGCCCGGCTTCTCCTGCAGGTTCACGATGAACTCATTCTTGAGTGCCCCGGGGCGGAAGCCGGGGATGCGGCGGCGCTGGTAAAAGAGGAAATGGAGAAGGCGGTAAGCTTAAGCATTCCACTGCGGGTCAGCGTGGAAACCGGAAAATGCTGGGGCGATTTCCATTAAGATCCGTTTTACGAATCCAGGGCTTCCCGGATTTTTTTGACCAGCTTTTCCAGATCCTCTATAAACCGGATGCTTTTGTCTTCCGCATTTTCCCATTTCCCTGACCCTGACTCTTCTTCCAGGATTGATGCGGCATCGCTTATCTCCAGGGCGCCAACGTTCCGGGAGGCGCTTCTGATCGCATGAAACTGCATGGCAAGATTTTCAAGATCACTTGTTTTTACAGCCTCCCTGAGGGAATTGAGGCGTTCTTCCATATCCCTGCAAAAAACGGTAAGGATCTTCCTCCCCGCCCCGGGGGAACCGCCGGCATAGAACAGGGCCAGTTTTCTGTCAAGCCCTTCTATTTTCGGGAGTACGCCGGGAGAGGAAATTTCGGCGCTTTTATTCTGCGGCGGAGATCCCCGCTCTCCCCTGCGTTGTTTTTCCCCGGGAATCCATTTTTCAAGAATTTCGTCGAGCTTACTTACTTCAATGGGTTTTGCCAAAAAATCGTCAATTTTGCCGGCGAGAAACAGTTTCCTCTGTTCCGCCGAAACATTTGCGGTAAGCATGACCACCGGGACTGCGGGATTAATGTCATGGATGCCTGCGGCGGCGGCAATGCCGTCCATACCGGGCATCATGTGATCCATGAACACAAGATCGTAGCTCTTGAGCCGCATCATTTCTATCGCCTCCGGACCCGAAGGGCAGGTGTCTATCTGCATCCGATACGGAGCCATCAGTCCCTTTGCGACAAGAAGGTTGGTTTCCATATCATCCACAATGAGTATTTTTACTTCCGGAGCCGTAAAGCGTGACCCGTATTCGTGAATTTTATTTTCCCTCGCAGGGATGCTGTCACTCATGGAAACAGGCCCTACCGGTTTTCTGTCTCTGTATCCCTGCAGAACCTCTGCGGTAAATATGGAACCCTCGCCGTATTCACTGCGGACATTAACGGCGCCTCCCATTTTGGTACAGAAAGCCTTGACAATGGCGAGTCCCAGTCCCGTACCTTCAATGCCGCGGTTGACATCCCTGTCCAGGCGGGTAAAACTGGTAAAGAGTCTTCCCAGATCCTCTTTCCTGATGCCGATCCCCGTATCCTCCACCTCTATGATAAGGCGGAGTTTTTCATTTTCCCGGGAAAAATTAACCGGAGGAGTTTCCGGCACATCTTCGCCTGCGTTCTCTTGTCCGGCGGAGGTCTTCAGGAAAGACTTTCTGACGTTCAGGATTATGTGTCCCTTCCTGGTATATTTGACGGCATTGCTGAGTAAATTGACAAGTATCTGCCGTATCTTCACATCGTCTCCGACAAGGACGGCGGGAATATCCGGATCCAGATTGAGATGAAAGCTGATGGGCTTGTTTGCTATTTTTATCCTGATAATGTTACTTACATCGTTTATGAGGGAAACCGGTGAATATTCCCTGGATTCAAAATACAGTCTTCCGCTTTCAAGTTTTGAAAATTCCAGAATATCGTTAATCAGGGCCAGGAGTGTATTTCCCGCCTGACGGATAATCGTGACATACTCCGCCACTTCTCCGGAAACAGGCTGGCGGGAAATGAGTTCCGCCATTCCCATGATGGCATTCATGGGCGTCCGTATCTCGTGGCTGACCTCTGCTAAAAAAGAAGTCTTTTCCCGGTTTTCCAGTTCCGAATGAACCTTCGCCGCGCTGAGCCTCAGAAGAAAGTAAGACAGCACCGTCATGCAGATAAATCCGATAAGCGAAAGAACAACGGCCATGCTGTACACGTCAAGAAAATATGCCCGGCGGGGAGTTACAATGCCCAGAATCCATCCGTTTTCCAGACGGCGGTAATAAGAAACCATGGATTCGTCCTGAGAAGTCTTCCTGTCCATCAGTATTACTGTGTTTTCCCCTTCCGGAAAATCCAGATCATGGTAAGGGGAAATTTCCATGAACCGTTTCCCGGCATAGTCTTTTTCCGGATGGCCTATAAGAAAAAAATTCTCGTCGAAGAGAATCCCGTAACCGCCTTCCATAAAACGCAGATCCGTTACATAGTTGGCAATGCCCTCAAGATCGATATCCAGGGCAATAACGCCGTAGTCTTCTCCTGCCTTCCCCCGAATCTCTCCGGCTGCCGTTACAATAATCTTACCGGTAGCCGCATTGTAATAGGGAAAGGTCAGAATGATCCCGCCATGAGCCCTGCGGGCCTCTGTATACCATTGTCTGGTTTCAGGATCAATATCTTCGGGAAGTTCATAACCTGTGCCGTCAATAAAGCTGCCCATGATATAACCGTAAATTGCCAGGAAGCCGGGGGAAACCTGAATCAAATCCATTTTACCGGTAATGTCCCTGAAGAAATTCTGAATTTCCGGGACGCCGTGGCCGTCTTCTATCCGGTTAACAACCAGGATTGAAGTATTATGAACTGTTATTTCGGCATCACGCAGTTTTAACATAATCACTGTTTCTGCCGTATCAAGAAGGCCGAAGGCATTGGCGGAAATACGCTTGCTGACAATGCGGCTGGCAAAAATAATGCTTACCGAAACCATAACGGTAAAGGCAAGGACAACAAAAATGAGTTCGCGGTAATTTCCCCTGAGAAGGGCCTTTAGTTTCATGACTCTATTTTAGTCTATATTCGGAACCTGCCAATTATATAAGGATATTTTGAACCGCTGTTGAAATTAACATAAAAGAAAATTAAAAATCGTAGAAAAATACAAGTTGTACCGGAGCATGTCCCGTAATTTGACATTCTGGAACAGTTTTACTAAATTTAAAAAAAGACAAGGCTATGAAAACAGATAAAAAAAAGATAGCTTTAGTGGATGACGATCTTACCAATCTCGAAGTAGGCAAAAATATTCTTGAACCGGTCTATAGTGTCGCCGCCCTTGATTCGGGAAGAAATCTCTTTGCGTCTCTTGAGAAGGAGAAAGCCGATCTGATCCTTCTGGACATAGAAATGCCCGGAATGAACGGGCTTGAAGTACTCAAGATACTCAAAGCCGGCGCCGCCTTCCGTGAGATTCCGGTAATCTTTCTCACCGTGAAAGACGATCCGGGAAGCGAGCTGGAAGGACTCTCCCTGGGAGCCGTTGATTATATCAGCAAACCATTCTCCCCTCCCCTGCTGCTTAAACGTATTGAACTTCATCTGCTTCTGGAAAAACGGCAGGAAGAACTGCAGGAATATAACGATCATCTGCAGGAAATGGTGCGGGAAAAAACCAGAACGGTACTGGATCTGCAGAACTCGGTTTTGAAAAATGTTGCCGCTTGCGTGGAATTCCGGGACGAGGCAACCGGAGAGCATGTGGAACATACCCTCAATTACCTTTCATTATTGATGGATGAGATGCTTGAAACGGGCCTCTACCGGGAAGAGATCTCGCTCTGGGACAGGGAACTGACGCTCCAGAGTTCCCAGCTTCATGATGTAGGAAAGATACATATCCGGGACAGTATTCTCCTGAAACCCGGCAGACTTACTGTGGAAGAATTTGAAGAGATGAAGAAACATACGATCTTTGGCGTAAATATTATTGAAAAAATGATGAGGGATACGCCGGGTTCAAGTTTCCTCGAATATGCCAGAATCTTTGCCGGAACTCACCATGAAAAATGGGACGGCAGCGGTTATCCCTACGGCCTTGGCGGAAGAAGCATTCCCCTCCAGGGTAGAATGATGGCCATTGCCGATGTATATGACGCGCTCATCTCCCCGCGGGCCTATAAGGAACCCTTCACCCATGCCAGGGCGGTGGAGATCATTGAGAGAGGCAAGGGCGCCCAGTTTGAACCTGAACTTGTCGACATCTTTATGAAGGTAGAAGGTGAATTTGAAAAACTTGTCTCGCTCCCGGCCTGTTAATCCGTGTCTGTCCACAAAGCCGGTTACTTCGCGGCCAGAATCTGTCTATAAGATCAACTGCACTACAAGACCCACGGTAACGGGAATGGCCAGGTTGTCAATGTCTTCCAGAGGCAGGAGCTCTACCGCGGCGGCGGTCAAAGCGGCGATGCAGGAAACCCTGAGATCCCCCGAAACCCGGAGAGCGGCTATAAATACGGCAATAAAACAGGCGCTTGAGCCTTCAAGACTCTTTCCAAAGAGGAAGGAGGGGCGAATCTGACCAAACAGTTTACCGGCAAGGCTTGCAAAACCGTCTCCAAAAGCCAGGGCGTAGATTGCAATGGAAGCCGCAGGGGCAGGATAGAAGAGGATGGCCAGCAAGGCTCCCAGCCCCAGGGTTACGGGCCCCAGCACAAAACGCCCCTGATCCCGAAAACGGGAAGCTGCGCTGGTAAGGGCCGAAACAAAGGGAACCCTAATCCCCGCAAGACGGAGGCTTTCCAGATACACATAGAAGAGAGTACCGGCCATAAGGAAAAGTATGGTGAGGAAGCGGTTATATGAAGCCATCAGCGGGCTTAAAGCGATAAGGAAATGGATAGATTTTCTGACAATTTCCGTTCTCAATTCCCTGAATTTTTCCCATGGGAAGACATTCAGAGCCAGCTCCGCAACATGAGGCAACCGGGTTCTCGTATCGCTCATACGAAAATATAAGCAAAAACCATGCCAAATGGAATCCGCTTTTTCGAGAGCCGGAAAAATCATTCTAACTCCTGAGCTTCTTGCAAAACCCGGGCAAGTTTTGCCGAAGCTCCTGCAGTTTTTCGGCCTATGGCCTGCAAAACTGCTTTTTTTAGTGGTTGCTCTTTCAAAACTGAAGTTTTGAAAGAGCCTTTCTTCATAATATAAAACATTACCAAAAAAAACTTCCGAATGCAAGTACTTTCTGTTTTCAGTTCTGTATAAATATTAATACAGAAGAAATTCAAAAATTATTATCGTGCGGAACCTGTGCGGCTTCATTCTTTCCGGTCTTTGTTCCGGATCACGTTCCGCTGAATCTTACCGCTGATAGTCTTGGGCAGCTCGTTTACAAACTCCACGATACGGGGGTACTTGTAAGGCGCCGTAACCCGTTTTACATGATTCTGAAGCTCCCGCTTAAGTTCTTCCGACGCCGCAAAACCCCGTGCAAGGACGACGGTGGCCTTGACCACCTGGCCCCGTATGGGATCGGGAGCGGCGGTTACGGCGCATTCCAGCACCGAAGGATGCTCCATCAGGGCGCTTTCCACCTCGAAGGGGCCGATCCGGTAACCGGAACATTTGATCACGTCGTCGTTCCGGCCTACAAACCAGTAGTAGCCCTCATCATCATGCCAGGCCATGTCCCCGGTGCTGTAGATCCCGTCGTGCCAGGCCGCCGCAGTTATCTCCCGATCCTTCCAGTAAGCCCGGAAGAGTCCGGGTACAGGGCCGAGTCCCGGCTTCATCCCGGTAACCGGATCGTCGTACATGTTTTTTCCCGCCGCGGTCATGCTGATGTTGCCGACAATACCGTCATCGCAGGCCTTGCCCTCTTCATCGAGAAGCCGGAGACCGTAGAGGGGGGCCGGCTTCCCCATGGAGCCGGGTTTTACCGCAAGCCACTTGAAGGCGGCGGCCAGCACCGAAGTTTCCGACTGACCGAACCCTTCCCGGATCTCAAGGCCGGTCAATTCCCTGAAGCGGTGGTAGACTTCCGGGCTGAGGGGTTCCCCCGCCACCGAGGTGTGTTCAATGAAGCTGAAGTCCCAGCCGGAAAGCTCTTCCTTTATGAGAAAACGGAAGATCGTAGCGGGAGCGCAGAAGGTGGCGGGCCGGAGACGCTGAATGGCATCCAGCATGCCCTTTGGCGTAAATTTTTCGGTATCGTAGGCGCCGGCGGCGGCCCCGCAGATCCACTGCCCGTAGATCTTCCCCCAGGCAAATTTTGCCCAGCCTGAATCGGTCTGGGTCATGTGGACTTTATTCTCCCGGACACAGTGCCAGTACTTTGCGGTAACGATGTGCCCCAGGGGCAGTGAATGATTGTGGAGTACCATCTTTGGCATACCGGTGGTGCCGGAAGAAAAGTAGATCAGCATCGGGTCTGCGGTTTTGGTGTCTTTTTCCCCGGAGGGACGCAGGAACACCGCATCGGCCTTTTCGATTTCGGCCTTCATATCGATGAAAGGAGCGGGAATGCCGCCGTCTTTCAGGATTCCGTTTCCGTAACCGCCTACAAGGGCGGCCGCCCTGAGGGTCTTGCATTCTTTCAGCGAGGATTTAATGTTTTCCGTCAGTTCGGGATCGTCCACGCTGACAAGGAGCTTTACATCCGCCACATTGCAACGGTAGACAATGTCCTTCATGGTAAGCTGGTAGGTACCGGGGATGCAGACGGCGCCTATCTTCATCAGGGCGCACATCAGTATCCATACTTCGGGGCGCTGTTTCAATATCAGCATCACAACGTCCCCTTTCCCAATGCCCATCGAAAGAAGCGCATTGGCAGCCTTGCCGGAAAGTCTTTTCATGTCGGCAAAACTGTAGCGCTTCATGCCGCCTTCATCATTTGTCCACAGGAGAGCCAGTTTATCTTTTTCAAGCCCGGCCCATTCATCTACCACATCGAAGGCAAAATTGAAATTTTCAGGAACAGTGCAGGTATAGTTTTCGTAAAAATCTTCATAACTTTCAAAATCGATCCGGGGACAGTAACGGGAGAGAATTTTGTCCGTTTCATTCATGCTGTTCATTCCTGTATGATGGTGATAAATTCAGCCGGCCCGTCAATGGCGCTTTGTCCGTGGGGAAGCCGTGCGTCAAAGTAGATCGAGTCCCCCTCTTCAAGGTCGTGACTCCGTCCGTTTACCGTAACCCGAACCTTGCCCCGGACTACATAGTTGAATTCCTGCCCGGAGTGCCTCACGGGGGACGCCGGTTCCTTCTCCGGGTCAAGATACACCTGCAGGGGCTCCATTGTCCGGCCCTTGAAGTTGTAGGCCAGGCTGGAAAATTCATAACCGGGGTAGCGTTCCACACGCACCCCCTTCCCTGCCCTGCAGACACTGGCGGTATCCATCCGCGCCTCTTCCCCGGTGAGCAGCACGGTTATGTCCGTACCCAGCCTGCCCGCTATCCTGTAAAGGGCGCTGATCGGTATATCCAGGTCCCCGCTCTCGTAGGCGGCATAGGTTTCCCGGGGAATGCCCACATCCTTTGCCATATCCATGGCGCTGATCTCAAGAATCTCCCGCAGTTCACGGATACGGCCCGGTACCTGGGCAATTTCGTCCATGTTATCTTCCTTCCAAAAACGCAAAAATATCCCGGCCTATGATACGATCCTTACTGTCCCGTATTTCCAGCGGCAGTTTTACCCTCTCGTTTCCATGCCACTCGCAGCGGCTCATGTCTGCATGGAGGCCTTCCAGGGATCTGTTCCTGATCGCCGCAACATAATCACCGATACCGTTCATTTTTTCGGCAAGCTTTACGCCGAATATGTCTCCGGTTTCAAATTGATCCTCTTCGTGAATATCCGAGCCTGCGGTAACGGGGAACCTGAGCTTTTCGGCATAGCGAAGGGCCAGAGCATCGTAGGAATACTCGGCATTCCCGCCGTTGACAGCCTCCACCGCGTCTACGCAGCCTGCGGAGAGGATAACCCTGCGGATATAGTGATGCTGTCTAAAGGGGTGGGCCTGAACCACACAGCCGCCCGCTTCCCGTACCGCCCGGTACTGCCCGGCCCGTGTCCAGCTTCCGGCCTCGGGATGATCCAACAGCCAGTCTTTTCCGATGCCGTAAACAAGGTAGTCGTCACAGGTGTCGTAGGTTTCTTCCCAGCCGAAGAACACATCCAGCCCCTGCCGCTGACCTTCGTTCCAGGCCTCTTCGTAGCCCTGACAGAAACGCTTTACCCACTCCTTCCAGGGCAGATTCCGTTTCACCGCCGTGTTTCCCCGGAAGAAGTGATCCGTGACGATGATGCCCCGGAAGCCTTCATCTTTGTAGTGTTTGATATAATCCGATCCCAGAGAAACCCCGCACGCGCTGGAGATTGATGTGTGCAGATGGGTTTCGTAGAGAAAACTCATGAAGGCTTCCGGAAGGGAACATCCAGCTCCGCTTCGCCGCGGCCCGGTGGAATGTTCCGGGCGTTTATTTCTTCTTCTGGGCCGAAAGCCATTCAAGAATCCGGGTATCTTTGCCGCCTATCTCCTCGTGTATCCAGTTGTTGTACACATAGATCCAGGAACAGTGGCCTCCGTATTCGTAATTACCGCCGTCCCGGTTTTTCCATGTGCCGGAAAGATCTCTCACATTACGGAGGTAGCTGTAGTAGACATTCGGAGCGCCCAATTTGATCATCCGGTCATAGGTAGCCAGGGAATGATTAACCGCCGGAACCACGGTATCCGTAGCCGCATTGACATACCATGTGGGAAGCTTCAATACCGGTTTGAGGACCTCATCGCTTATGCGGCTGTCCAGAGCAGGGGAACAGACCGGAATGGCGGCGGCAAAGAAGTCCGGGTATTCAAGGATCAGAACCTGCGTCATAAAGCCGCCGTTGGAAAGGCCGCCTATGTAGATTCTCTTCCGGTCTATGCCGGGATTATTTTCAACATATTCGTCAATGAGGGCCTTGAGAGCCCTGGTATACTTGCTTGTGTTTTTGCCAAGTCCGTATTGGGGATCCCCGGCCACTTTCTTGCTCCGCCTTCCTGCATCCATCCAGAAAGTCGGGCTCTGGGGAACAAGCACATAGACGCCGCCGAAGATCTTCTGGACTTCGGGAGCGGCAAAGACACAGGCCTTGTTGCCCGCAAGGGGAATCGAAGGATCTTTTCCTCCCTCGGCCCAGCCGTGCAGCCAGATGATCAGGGGGAGATTGGACTCCTTATGGGCGCCGGCCGGCCTGAAGTCCGCATAACGGAGGTTCATCTTGCCGTATTCCCTGTCTTTGCAGGAGAATTTCCCCGAAAGATTGAAAAGCTCTATCTGCGGCCGGTAGGTTCTTTTAAGAACATCCGCCCTGAATGAGGGGATACCCGGAATAGACTTCTTCGTGATTATCGTATACTTGCATTCGATCCAGATAACCCGGTTTTCATCATAATTGAGGGGTGAACAAAGCGGATCTTCCGGGGAAGAAACCAGTTCCAGGGTAAGAAACTGTCCCGCATCCGCCCTGTTGCCCTTTCCGTCGGACACATAGGCATCGGATACCCTTCTTTCCCCCCGGGAAACAAGATCGGCCGCGTTCTTGCCCTTCTTCACGGCGGGCTTTTGCCCTGCCTTGTCCGCAGCCTGGACAACAATCCGGCTGTCATAGCGGCTTACCTGCACACTAAAGGCGCTGATATCAATGGGAAGCGCCGTACGCTTTTTCCCGATACCCATAATCAATTTCGTAACCGAAGGCCCGAAATCAAGAATCTCCACCACCTGATCGTAGGTCATAATATCTCCTAATAATAATTGTTGCTCCCATTCTGACCGGAAAAGCTTATTTTTTCAAGCCCCCATCTGAAGGGACGAGGTATGTTGTTCTCATAAGGTATTTGTATTCGGGGTTTAATACCCTTTTAAGCGCCCTGAAGCTCCCCCGCGAACCGGTGGAGCGGGCTCTTGGGGTTTTGTAAACATGAATTGACAGGCGATCATTGAAACCCTATACTGCATATAGTTAGCTTAAACTAACTAATATATTTTATTCGTGTTGAGGGATGTTTTATGAAAAAGATAATAATTCTTACAGGTATAACAGGAGCACTGGGTTCGCTTTTATACTTTTTGGGAGATATGCTGCTTTATTTTACTACCGATCCGGTTAATCCTGATTCCGGGCTGGCTGCCTACGCCGGGATAATGTCTGAACTTCCGTTAATACGCATCATGACAGGCGGGTTTATAGGTCTCATGGCGGCTTTTTGTATCTGTATAGGGTATTGGCACTTATATATTGCCATAAAACCGCAATGTAAAAAATTAAAAATGATAATATTGGGACTGCTATTATTCGGAGAAATAATGGGAGGGGCTTATCATTCACAATTCAGCATATTGGGATTTATGTATCCGGAAAGTTCCGAAAACGGGATAAGACTTTTAATTGAAAATATTTCCATCCTGGGAAATATGACTTTTTATGCCCTGGCATCCGGATATATTATATTAACTATTTTAATAATACTTGGAAAAACAGTATATCCACGATGGTTTTTTCTAATACTGCCGATAAGTCTGGTATGGCTTATATTTGTTATCCGATTATTGCCACAGCCATTATACATCATATTTGCCGGAGGATGGAATTCACTTATATTCTTTCCATTTTTTTTACCTTCGACATGGTTTTTGTTAAAAAACGAAAACTTAGTGTTCGTCCCCATGGGGATATCTTGAACAAAAATACTTCTCCCCATAAACTTGGGACACATGAAACAGAATTCGACATCCATTCCCAAACAGGCCACGCTTGTCCTGGAAGACGGTTCGGAATTCCCCGGTTACAGTTTCGGTAAGGCCCGTTCCCAGGCGGGGGAAGTGGTATTCACCACCGGGATGGCGGGATACCCCCAGTCACTCACCGACCCAAGTTTCCGGGGACAGATTCTCGTCGCCACCTGGCCTCTTCAGGGGAACTATGGCGTTCCGGTAAGGCCCAAGAACTGCGAGCCCTTCTTTGACAATCAGGGTATCCCCCTTCACTTTGAATCGGGAAAGGTGCAGGTTTCAGGCTTTGTGGTCTCCGAGCTCTGCGAAGAACCCAGTCACTTTGACAGCGGAGCGGCTCTTTCTGTCTGGCTTGAAAAAAACGGCGTTCCCGGTATCAGGGGCATTGATACACGGGCTCTCACCAAACGCCTCAGGGAACGGGGCGTGATGATGGGGAAGATTCTTGTGGAGGGAAGCCGGGATGTTACCATTGATTCAGGCATTGTTTCCCACCCCGTTGCGGATGTCTCGCCCGCGGACGTAAAAAGTTTCCTGCCCCCCGGTCTTTTGTTAAAGGCAATGGAAAAACGGAGAACCAGCATAAGCGAAGAGGAAGATGACGAAGACTCAGACAGTAATTCTGCGCTTCCTGAAAGGCCGAACCTTCTGCGGATCGCCCTGGTGGATTGCGGGGCAAAGGCCAATATCTACCGCTGTCTTCTGGACAGGGGGGTACAGATTATACGGCTCCCCTGGGATCACGATCTTTCGGATATTGAATATGACGGGCTTTTTCTTTCCAACGGTCCCGGGGATCCAAAGGACTGCGGCAGAACCATTGCCATGGTACGCAAGGCTTTCGGTATCGGAAAGCCTGTCTTCGGTATATGTCTGGGAAATCAGATCATGGCTCTGGCCGCGGGCGCCGATACCTACAAGCTTCCCTATGGCCACCGGGGGCAGAATCAGCCCTGTACGGAACTGGGCAAGGGCGGCATAAACAGTAAAGCTGCACGCTGCTATATCACAAGTCAGAACCACGGTTACGCGGTAAGGCAGGACAGTCTCCCTCCGGGCTGGGAACCCTGGTTTATAAATGCCAACGATTCTACCATCGAAGGGATCCGTTCCGCGGGCAGGCCTTTTTCTGCGGTACAGTTTCACCCCGAAGGCTGTCCCGGCCCGCGGGACACGGAGTTTCTTATCGACCGTTTTATCGATCAGGTAAAGGAAAGTAAAAATGCTGCCAAATAAAGTTTTGGTGCTGGGTTCGGGCGGCCTCAAGATTGGTCAGGCGGGGGAATTTGACTACTCCGGTTCCCAGGCACTCAAGGCTCTGAGGGAAGAGGGGATCAAAACAGTCCTTATCAACCCCAATATCGCTACCATTCAAACCAGCGAAGGCATGGCGGATGCCACCTACTTCCTTCCCGTCACTCCCGAATATGTTAAACAGGTAATTGAAAAGGAAAGACCCGACGGCCTCCTCCTCTCCTTTGGGGGACAGACTGCGCTTAACTGCGGGGTGGCCCTGGACAGGGATGGTACTCTCTACAAATACGGGGTAGAGGTTCTCGGCACTCCGGTTAAGGCAATAGAGGATACCGAAGACCGTGAACGTTTCGTGGAACGTCTCAACGAGATCGGTGCGAAGACGCCTCGCAGTATCGCCGCTACCGGCATCAATGCTGCGGTAAAGGCGGTCTCCTCCATAGCTTACCCGGTTATGGTTCGCGTGGCCTATGCGCTCGGCGGGGCGGGATCGGGGATCTGCAGGAATGAAAAGGAACTCCGCCGCCGCTGCGACAGGGTTTTTGGCCGTACCTCGGAAACCAGTACGCCTCCCCAGGTACTGGTGGAAGAGTGGCTGGGGGGCTGGAAAGAGATCGAATACGAGGTGGTCAGGGATAGATACGATAACTGCATCACTGTCTGTAATATGGAAAACTTCGATCCCCTGGGCATCCATACCGGCGAGAGTATCGTTGTCGCTCCTTCACAAACCCTGACGGATTCGGAATACCACAAGCTGAGGCGTATCGCCATCGACGTGATCCGCCATCTGGGTATCGTTGGTGAATGCAATATACAGTACGCCCTCGATCCTGCTTCCGAGGATTACAGGATAATTGAAGTGAACGCCCGGCTTTCCCGTTCTTCCGCCCTGGCTTCAAAGGCTACAGGCTACCCTCTGGCCTTTGTTGCGGCAAAACTTGCGCTGGGTTATTCACTTGCGGAAATAGAAAACCGCATCACCCTGGCTACCAAGTCCTGCTTTGAACCGGCTCTCGATTACATCGTGGTGAAGATCCCCCGCTGGGATCTGACAAAGTTTAAGAATGTCGATCTCGGCATCGGTTCCGAAATGAAGAGTGTCGGAGAAGTGATGTCCATCGGCCGCAGTTTTGAGGAAGCTCTGCAGAAAGCCCTGCGTATGACAGGGACAGGGGCTCCGGGTCTGGCAGGGGACTGCGGCTTCCTCGGCGCCCTCAGCGCAAAGAACAAAAATGCGGAGGGAGGCATAAATCCTGCCGGTATACGGGATGCCCTTACAAAACCGACCGACCGCAGAATCTTTGTCATTTACCGGGCGATGATGGAAGGCTGGAGTGTGGACAAGATCCACCGGCTTACCAAAATCGACAAGTGGTTTTTATACAAGATTGCAAACTGTCTCGAAACGGAGGAGCGGCTCCGGGAAGCAGGGGAAGCCGGCAGAAACGGAGAAGGCAAAAAGAAAAAGGGTTCCCTGTCTGCTCAGGATCGCGCACTGTTGCTGCGGGCCAAACAGCTCGGCTTCTCCGACACCCGCATCGGCGAATTTCTGGGCATGAAAGAGATGGAATTCCGCAGTCTCCGGGAAGAGTACCGCCTCAGACCTTCGATAAAACAGATCGACACCCTTGCCGCGGAATACCCCGCAAAAACCAACTACCTCTACATGAGCTACTGCGGTACAGGCGCCCCGATGGACGATGTTTCACCTTCAGGCCGCGGAGTGATGGTGCTGGGTTCAGGCGCCTACCGCATCGGAAGCAGCGTAGAGTTTGACTGGTGCTGCGTCAACGCCGTGGAAACTGCCCGCAAGCTCGGCCGCTATACCATCATGGTGAACTGCAACCCGGAAACGGTTTCTACCGACTATGACATGTGCGACAGGCTCTACTTTGAAGAATTGACGCTGGA
>JAIRNJ010000177.1 GCA_031258115.1 Treponema sp.
ACCTCCAAAAATCGCCGATCAGGCGATTTTTTACTCTGCAAACTGCCAAAGCAGCCCGTTAATCGTGGTTTTTGCGGTACGAAGTGACGCAAAAACCTACAAGTGCAACAGGCTGCTAGCGCAGAGTCCGCAAAAGGGCTTCCAGTTCAGGATTTTCCACCCTGGGCGGAGTGTTTTCGGCGGAAGAATTCTCTCCGGGCTGCGGGATGATCTCGTCCCCCGCCTCTATCCGGTCAAAGAAACCCCTGCGGACAAGGGCGCCCTGGGATACCTCCTCCCCCAAAGAAGTAACGGTAAAAGTACCGGTAACATCCTGGGGGCTGTACACAAGGCCGCTGCCTTCGTTATTTGTTCTGACAGTACCCTTGTGCACTATATCAAAGACATCTCCTTCTTTTACGCCGTCGGCCTTGCCCTTGTCGATAAGTCCCTGGGCCTGCCGCCTGGAGAGAAGTTCCGCCCGGAGAGGCAGAACAGAATCAATGCGGGAAACGATACCCCGGCCGGCATTGCGCAGCCTGCCGGTTCCTGTACGGAACACGGAAAAACTTGCCGCGGCGGAACCCGTCCTCCCCACATGGAGATCTCCCTGTATGGAAATGTCCCTGTCGCTCTCCCGGACGGAAACAATCAAAAAATAATCCGCTCCCGCTTCCCTGGCAAGCCTGTAGGCCGCGGAAAAGGACGGCTGCCTGAATTCCAGGTCTATGCATTCAAGGTTTCTGTGATGAGAGAGAAGTTCCCGGATATAGGCGGAAGCTGCGGCGCCCGCATCGGCGTGCCGGAAACTCGACTGGCCGGAAACCGAAAAGATCGCCAGCTTCCAGTGCCGTTTTGCCGCCATTACAGGATCTACATTCCATCTCTGGTGCAGTGTTCCTGCAAGGACGGAAGTATAGGCTTCCACCGCATCGTCAATACTTCTGTCGGAGAGTCCGAGGTTCTGCAGAAAACGCAGTTCCTCAAGGTAACGGGCCGGGTAGCCACCCAGCCTGAGCAGTTCCGCATAGTCCCGTCTGTCTTTGGCATAGGGATTAAGCCGCAGTCCCCGGCGGTATTCAAAGAGGGCTTCTTCGGCAAGGTTGCGGGATCTGTAATCCCCGGCCCGCTCAAAATGCCAGGAAGCCCAGCGGCTCCGTCCCGCATCCTCCAGTGTAGTATTATTGATGATGAGATCTTCGAGACTTGAACGGATAAATTCATCTTCCTGATCGATGTCCGCCCCGGTAGAAAGTATGTTGATAGCTTCGGAAAAACGCCCCATGCGGCTGTAGGCAAGTCCCTTGAGGTACCATGCGCCGCTGTCATTCCTGTCTGCGGCGATGCTCTCGTCGGCAAGCCGGGCGGCCTCTTCCCACTGACCTGCACGGTAACGGAGGGAGGCAAGCAGGGAACGGGCCGGAGCAAAACCGGGACGGTAGAAAAGACAGTTCTCCGCATTGGTAATGCCGCCGGCCACATTGCCGTCCTGGGCATCAAGATAGGCGGCATAGTAATAGACCCGGTAATCCCCCTCATGCCGCCTGCGGGCCTCTTCAATGTAGAGATGGGCATTCTCCCTGTCTCCCAGGGAACCTGCAACAAGCGCAAGCGAAACCAGAATCCGGCGGTCATCGGGGTAGCGGTGGTTTGCATCCCTGAGCCGCAGCAGGGCTTCGCTTACCCGGCCGCGGCCTATATCCAGCTCTGCCGAAGCGAAGAGGGCCTCCCTATTGTAGGGCTCTTTGGCAAGGATCTCCCGGATAAGCGTCTGCGCGGCGTCAAGCCGGCCCAGGGCAATCAAAATTGACGCTTCCATGTTGGCAACAGCCATGCTGCTCCGTGCAAGGGAACGGGCCTTGCGCACCCAGGAGAGAGCCTGATCAAATTCACCCAACTGGTAGTAACACTCCGAAAGCGCAAAAGTCCCTTCGGCATGGGCAGGATTCAAACGGAGGCATTCCAGAAAGGCTTCCGCCGCAGAGTACCAGTTTTCCTCCACCATGAAGCCGCGTCCCTTCCCGTACCAGTCCCCCGCAGTATTTTGGGCATACAGGCCCCCGGCGGCGCTTAAAAAAATCAGAAAAGCCAGGGGCAATTTCAAAACTTTCAAAATTAAACCTCACTGTGCTGCAGGCGTCTTGTGCAGCACTATTTTTACACTGTTAATCTTGTGCCCGTCCATGTCCTGAATGATAAAGTCCGTATTTTCCCAGACCGCTTTTTCGTGGAGCACGGGAATCTTGCCGAAAAGATCAAAGACAAAACCTCCCAGCGTATCAAAATCTTCCGCGGGAAACTCAATGCCTGTCTCCTCCGCAAGATCCTCCAGATTCACCCTGGCGGCGCAGAGCCAGATTCCCTCTCCAAGCTCAACGATATCTTCCATTTCGTGATCAAATTCGTCCTGTATGTCCCCTACGATCTCTTCAATAATGTCTTCCATACACACGATACCGGAAACACCGCCGTACTCATCCACAACGACTGCAACATGGACTCTGCGGCGGCGCATTTCCCGGAGCAGATCATCAATATGTTTGGCGCCGGGAACAAAGAAAGGCTTGCGGAGCATTTTTTTAATGTCAAACTCTTCCTGCCGTACAAGGGAGCGCAGTACATCCTTGACATGCAGAATACCTGTTACATTATCAATGGTATCCTCATAAACGGGAAAACGGGAGTGTTCACTCTCCGCCATAAGGGAGAGAAGCTCTTCCCTGCCCGCGCCCGCGGAAAGAAAAACCGTGTCCGTCCGGGGTACCATCACCTCCTTAACGGTGGTTCCGGAAAGTTCCACTATGCCCCGAATCATCTCTTTCTGATCCGATTCCAGGGACTGCATGGTTTTCCGGTCGGGAATCAAGGCCGGAGCCTTTGAAGATCCCTCGTCCCCCTTTTTGGATTTTCCTCTCCCAAAAAATCCAATACTCATGAAACCTCCTCACAGATTATACGTTCCCCTTTCAGCTTCAAAAGCAGATCCTCCTGCAGACGGAGCATGGCTTCACCTGAATCGTTACTTTGATGATCCATGCCGTCAAGATGCAGTATACCATGGATCACAAGCCGCCGCAGTTCCTCGTCCCCGCTTACCCCGAAAAACCTGGAATTTTCTTCCAGGGCTTCAAGTGAGATGACAATGTCGCCGGGCAGATAGAATTTCTGTCCGTCTTCGTCCAGAGTTTCACCCAGAGGAAAAGACAGAATATCTGTAGCCTCGTCCCGTTTCCGGTATCGGGCATTGAGGGATTTGATAAAACTGTTGCTGCAGAAAAGAAAAGAAAGAATCCAGCGATCCTTGCCCAGGGCAGAGAGAACCTTGAAGGAAAAATTTTCCAATGCTTCCGTCCAGGAAGGCAGAGGCACCTCTTCCGCTTTTACCGAAGCGCGGTTCATTTGTTCTCCCCCCCGGCCGCATCCCCGGCGTCCCCGGCGGCGGAAAAACTGTTGGCCGCGGTTTTGCCGTTGGCGGAACCGTTCTGTTCCCTGGACGGCAGTTTGGGATACTCGATACGGGAATGGTAGTGCCCTGCCAGGACACGGACAAAGGCATTCTTGATTGTTTCAAGATCCTTAAAGGTAAGTTCCGCCCGGGAAAGCTGACCGTGCTCCATCTTGTTGTTAAACAGTTCCCGGATATATTTTTCCATGGAAGATACGGTAGGTTTTTTAAGGGTTCTTACCGCGGCTTCGGTTACATCGGCCAGCATTACTACCGCAGATTCCCTGGAACGGGGAGGAGTACCGGGATAGGAAAAATCTTCCGCGCTTACCGGGGATCTCTTGTGGAGATCGGGCTTCTCCTGTTTTTGGGCCTTGTCGTAGAACCAGGAGATAAGGGAGTTGCCGTGATGCTCCACGATAATATCCTGCACCTGACGGGGCAGCCCCAACTGGCGGGCCTTTTCGAGCCCAATCCTTACATGACTGCGGATGATCGTAGCGGAAAGCCGGGGGGCAAGATCGTCATGGGGATTGTAGTCCCTCTGGTTTTCCACGAAGTATTCGCTCTGCTCCATCTTCCCCAGATCATGGTAGTAGGCCCCCACCCGCGCCAGAAGCGCGTTGGCCCCGATGTCGTGGCAGGCCGCCTCCGCCAGGTTAGCCACCATGATCGAGTGACTGTAGGTTCCCGGAGCCGCGGCAAAAAGTTTCTTTAATACGGGGGAATTGAGATCGGAAAGTTCCCGGAGACGGAACGTAGTGGCGGCATTCATCGCCTGTTCCAGAACGGGGAGGAAACCCATTACCAGCATCCCGGAGCCAAGGCCGTTAAACGCGGCCCAGAAAAACATGGGCGGGGAACCGGCAAACCCTGTCCCCCGTGTAAGCAGGATCGCCAGGGCGGCAACACAGTTCGCTGCCGCTATGAAGAGCCCGGCCTTGATAATATCCATACGGTTTTCGGCTTTTTCCAGAGAATAGGAAGCGGAGACTGCGGAAACCAGGGCGAAGATTAAAGCCGGCGTGTCAAAAGAACCGGAAACCCATGCGCCCAGCGGCAGGGCCATGCCCAGCACCAGCGCAAGCCGGGGGCTTATGAGAATCGCAGGCAGCATGATCAGCAGGGCTGTGGGTATCAGCATGGAAACAGGGAATGATTCGGTATTCAGGGGAAGACTGGCGGCAAAGGCCGCCCCGGAAAGATAGATGCTGGAAAGCACGATGATCAGGAACACTTCAGAATTTTCAAGAAGCCTCCCGGTAATCCGCCGGGAACCGAGAAATACCAAAAGCCTGAAGACAAGGAAAAGGAGGAGAAGATAACCCGCCACGAAGCGGGGGTTCTGCCCCGGAAGACTCTGGTTCAGAGCCCTGAGTACCCGCATATTCTCTTCGGTAATGATAAAACCCTTGCGGATCACCCGTTCACCCTGTTCAAAATGATGCACAACCGGTTCAACACGGACTCTGATTCCCGCCACCTGCCGCCGGGTATCTTCTTCGGAAAAGAACACATTTTCCCTGATGAAGGGTTGAAGCAGTTCCCCGGCGATCAGGGCAAAGGCAGGAGAAAAAGCCTCCCCGGAAATGTGCTGATTGAGGACCTCAACGGCATTTTCCATGGTTATCATGTCCCTGTAGAGGATATGTTCCGATTCCGTCCGCTGGCCGTTCACGAAAAGAACCTCCGCCATATCGGGGTTGTAGAGCCCCAGGCTGTCCCTCGGCACAAGACATATCCCCCGTTCATAGAGATTTCTCAAGGCGATGCTGCCGTACTCACCGAAGTTCTCCCGGTCTTCATCGGAATGGAAGAATTCCAGTACACCGCCGGGAAATTTCCCCGGATATTTGGCCTGAATCGCAAGGGCAAAGGCGGCGAGGGAAAGCTTATCCTGAAAAAGCTTCAGGGAAAGGGCAAAAAAAGCCTCCCAATCGGCCAGAGAATCCTCGGCAACTTCAGGATTGAACCTGAAAACTGCCGGAACAAGCCGTTCCTGGGCCTCTATACGGAGCCGGGTAGCCGCTTCATCCACAAAAGAGAAGGGCTTTTCCACAGCCACATCCCTGTCCGCCACCTTACCCGCTTCAAATTCCCTCAGATCGCTTAAACCCGAGCGGAAACCGTGGCTGGAAATGACCATTATTGAGGTTAAAACCAATCCCGCGGCGGCTGCCAGGGCCGTGCCGCGGCTAAAACTGGCAAAACCCAGCACATTGAGCAGTGTCAGGCCGGCTTTTTTAAAATCCGGCTTCTTAATTCGCTTTTTCATGGATTGCATAGGCTTGAATTATCTTCTTAATCAGGGGATTCCGGACTATATCGGCAGTATGAAGCCAGGCAAAGCAGAGCCCTTCGACACCGGAAAGGATGGAAATGGCATGCAGTAAGCCCGATTCGTTCCTCCGGGGAAGATCTATCTGGGTGGCATCCCCGGTAACTATCGCACGGGCCCCCTCCCCAATGCGGGTAAGGAACATCTTCATCTGTTCTTTGGTGGTATTCTGGGCCTCATCCAGAACTACGATACAATCGTTGAGACTCCGGCCCCGCATATAGGCAAGAGGGGCGATCTCTATGGCCCTGGTTTCCTCCATCCTGCGGATCGTATCGTAGGGGATCAGTGACTCCATGGCGTCATAGAGGGGACGGAGATAGGGATTGATCTTCTGGGCCAGATCCCCGGGAAGAAACCCGAGACTTTCACCCGCCTCCACCACCGGACGGGTAAGCACCAGTTTGCGCATCTTCCGGGAAAGGACAAGCCGTAAAGCCTCCGCAATGGCAAGGTAGGTTTTACCCGTACCCGCAGGGCCGACACAGAAACAGATATCGTTATTACGCATTCCATGGATATAATCGGCTTGATTGCGGCTCCGGGGGAACACCCTGCCGAAACCATGAGGAATCTGAATAACCGACTCTTCCCGGACCGGGGAGAGGGCTTCGAGATTCACCGACAGGGCTTTAACATATTCGGGAGAGGGACACTCCCCTTCCCGAACCCGGCTGATAAGGCTGTCCATAAGCTCCCTGAAACGGCGTTTCCCCGATTCATCCACACCTTCAAGGCGAATTTCGTTTCCCCTGGCGGCTATCCGGCCTCCCAGAGAATCTTCAATGACCCTCAGATTTCCGTCATTGGCGCCGCATACCCCGGACAAGAGATCCCTCGAGTCCAGGACGATGGTTATACTGTCCTCCATTAAGTTCCTTATACAGAAAAGTCTATAGCCCCCCGGGCCTTTAATCAACTACCCTGACCGGGTAGAACGGCTTCACCTGCCCGGAAAAGAGGGGTACTGAAAAAATACCCCGGCGGCGCAGCCCGGTTTTGAAAACCCCGTCTATGTTCAAGCGCTTGGGGCTTATTACCCAGGGTAAAGGGGGTTTTTACGATCTCTACCTTTTCTCCTTCTTTTTCCGACCGGGTAATGATCTCCTCGGTTTTTACGCCGGGGATCGTTATGATGGGCCCCGCCTCAATAAGCTCCTTTCCCCAGGCCTCCATGATGTCCGATTCGGCCCGGCCGGCGGTCCGTCCCCGTTCATTTACCAGGGAACGGATCATGTGCAGGGGTATCAGCAAAATGGGTGATGCCCAGGTCAAAAGCGCCTAAAACCATCTCCCGCATAGCGGCGTAGGGCTTGTTGTCACCAAAGCTGTGCCACAATCCCAGCGACAGAAAGGGCAGCCGGATACCGCTTCGCCCACAGCGGCGGTACAACATATCCCCGTAACGGTTTTCATTTGCAATGTACATGCCGAATTCTCCAAAAAAATATTTTATCCTGAGCCTTTCCCGCAAGCCGCAAAGAGGCAAAACAACCTGAGGAGACCGTATTAACTCTTGTGAGAGAAGCAACCGGGCTTTCAAACAAGTCTATTGTGCAAGAGTTTCAATGTCCAGCCCGGTAAGCTGTTGGCCATAAGGCCCGTCCGTTCAAGCACCTGTTCCAGTGTCAACAAATCACTCATCTGTATCGCCTCCTCCACTGTTTCCGGATTCGCTCTTACTATGACATCCAGATACGCTTTTATCCGGGCGGCTTTGCCTAAGCGCGCTATCTCTCCCGTTATCCGTCGTATCCGCTCTACGTTAAGTTCGTTGTCAAGATTCCTCAGCCAGAGATTCTCCCCTTCGGATAACTCCCGGCTGTCGATTACCTGGATGGGGATGATGTCTCCTTCCACAGTATAAATCCCCGCACTCCGTTCTTCAACGGCATAAGCACGGACTTCCCGCAGATGAGCCAGCAGTTCCCTGGGATGGCGGCTTTCGATAAACGTGATGCTAAGATCCTTTATGGGGATGTTTTCCAGGGAGGCGTAGAGGCATGCGTAGCCATAGACCTTGTAAAAATCGCTGAGAGAAACATAATCGGCTGGACTCTTGAACTCCAGGATTTTGTGTTTCAGGAAGATGGCGGCGATATTTTGGTCTATAAAAACGGCTTTGTTTTTTTTAATGATGATAATGTCGATTTTGAGGGGTTCTGCGGTAAGGGGGTATTCGGGCTTAAATTCCAGAACATCCCGGTACTGCTCCAGTTCCATCTGGATCGCCTCAATGAAGGCGGCATGCCATGCGATACGGGGCTCATCCGGAGGCTGGTTTTCATATTCTTGAGATTGAACATATTCCATGCCGTATATAGGGCATTGTCCTGCATGGCGCTTCAATGGAGAGAGAAATTTTTTCTACAAAAGAATCCCGGTCAGCGGCTTACTTCTTCCGGCGTTTCAACTGGGGCTGCGGGAGGATCTGAATCTGTTTTGTCCTCTTCCATAACTGTTATGGGTTTGGGTTCCAGGGCTTCGGGCTTCGGGCCCGGTTCAATTTCTTCGGGTTTAGGGCGCTCTGCAGGAACCACGGTACCTGTACCGGTATCCCCCGCGGCAAACCGGGGCAGAACCATGGCGAGTGGTTCAGAGAGAAGGGTCTGCGGCTGCCGGGGAGCTGCGGTTTGTCCGGTATCCTGTTCCACTGCGGCCGCGGCAATAATCTCCGCAGGCTCAAGAAGCGCCGTTTCCGCCGGAACAGGACTCCGGCTTTCCGTCAGGTTGCCGGATTCGATCTGTACTGCCAGAGAAGGCGCGGATACCGGCTCAAGAGGCGTTCCAGCCGTCCGGGCCCCCGCAAAGGACAGCGTGGAGACAAGTCCTCCGATTCTGGGCGCCGGCTCCGCAGACAAAGCTTCAAGAGTCCTTGTCCTTAAACCGGCGTAAGAGTTGCCTCCCAGGGCCCAGGGCGCCGTAGTCAAACGATCCGACAGGGAGAAGCTCCTGCCCCGGTTTTCAAAGAAGGACCCCAGCAGTTTGTTGCGCTTCGCGCGTAAAACCTCCAAAAATCGCCGATCAGGCGATTTTTTACTCTGCAAACTGCCAAAGGACGCCGGATAATCGAGATTTTTGGGTCACTGGTGGCACAAAAATCAACAAGTGCAACAGGCTCCCAGGTACGCATAGTCCCGGGCCAGGGCAGGGTCCCGGCTCTGCACTTCGGCATACCATCTATCCGACGAAGAAAAATTATTCTCTTCATAATAGGAACGGGCCAGAGACAGCATGGCTGCCAAGTTTTCAGGATCATCCCGCAAGACACGCTGACTGTACCAGATACTGTCCCGGTAACGCTGTTCCAAAAAAGCCACATTCCCCAGGTTCAACCAGCCGTCCTCACTGCCGTTCCGGGCGGCAATGGCGAATTGTTCCTGGGCCTTGCCGAGCATGCCGTAACTGCCGTAAAGCACTCCCAAACGGTTCCGGATTTCCGGATCTTCCCGCCGGGCAAGCTGTTCCTCGTAGGCCTGTACCCGGGGACGGATCCGGGCGCTCACCCAGGCATCTATCGACTTGTCAAAGGCCCCGGCAACGGTATTTTCCGAGGGAAAGGCAACCCTGGAAGCCGCTCCGGGAACGCTTACCGGGGGATAGATCTCCCAGCAGTTTGTTGCGCTTCGCGCGTAAAACCTCCAAAAATCGCCGATCAGGCGATTTTTTACTCTGCAAACTGCCAAAGCAACCCGTTAATCGTGGTTTTTGCGGTACGAAGTGACGCAA
>JAIRNJ010000181.1 GCA_031258115.1 Treponema sp.
AAAAAATTCACCACAAAGAATAAGCCGAAATTGGAAAGTAAACGCCGGGGCCCCGCAATCCTCCCTCGACCTTTTTCTCCAAAAACGCTATACTGGAAGACCGTGGCCCTCCGGGCCGCGAATTTAAGCCGGTCTGTCTTATAAATGTGTCTGCATTATGGACGGACTCTATATTACCCGCAAGGAGCGGTTTGTGCATGGCTGAAGACGCTGACATACCGGTAAAAACAGGGAAAATCATCCCTATAGCGATAGAAGACGAAGTCAAAAACGATTATCTCGTCTATGCCATGTCGGTCATTGTATCCAGGGCCCTGCCCGATGTACGGGACGGCCTCAAACCGGTACACCGCAGGCTTCTCTATGCCATGAATGAGATGGGTCTCCGCCCCGGAACGGCCACCAAGAAGTGCGCCCGCATCGTGGGAGACACCATGGGTAAGTATCATCCCCACGGGGATCTTGCCCTCTACGATGCCCTGGTGCGTATGGCCCAGGACTTCTCCCTCCGGTACCCGGTGGTACATGGACAGGGAAACTTCGGTTCTATCGACGGCGACCCCCCTGCGGCCATGCGTTATACCGAGGCAAAACTTTCCCGCGTTGGAGACGAAATGCTCCAGGATCTGGGAAAGGAAACAGTCGACTTTATTCCCAATTATGATGAATCCGACAGCGAGCCGGTGGTGCTCCCCGCGGCGGTTCCCAATCTCCTGATCAACGGTTCAAGCGGCATTGCCGTCGGCATGGCGACAAACATGGTTCCCCATAACCTGGTTGAAGTCTGTAATGCCGTCTGCGCCTGTATCGACAACCCGGAGATCGGCATCGAAGAACTCATGAAGTTCATCGAGGGGCCCGACTTCCCCACCGGAGGCATCATCTTCGGCCGCCGGGGCATACGGGACGCCTGCAAAACCGGCCGGGGAAAGATTCTCGTCCGCGGCCGCTTTACCGTGGAAACCGCCAAATCGGGCAAGGAACTGATCGTCTTCAATGAAATCCCCTACGGCGTTAACAAAAAGCTCCTCCTTGAGCGGATCGGCGTTCTGGTGAGGGAAAAGGAAATAGACGGCATAGCCGGCTTCAACGATGAATCCGACCGGGATGGTATCCGGGTAGTCATCGAACTAAAAAAGGGCGCCATCCTCAAGGTTGTCCTCAACCAGCTCTTTGCAAGTACCCAACTTCAGGTTTCCATCGGCATCATCAACCTTGCCCTGGTGGGAGGCAAACCCCAGTGTCTCAACCTCAAGGAACTTATCCACTACTTCATCGAACATCGTGTCGAAGTTGTTACCCGGCGTACCCGCTATGAACTGCGCAAGGCCGAGGAACGGGCCCATATCCTGGAGGGCCTGGTTATCGCGCTGGCGAACATTGACGAAGTGGTGGAACTCATCAAAAAGAGCCGGGACATTGCCGATGCGGAAAACCGTCTGCGTGAACGCTTCCTCCTTTCGGAGGCGCAGTCCCACGCCATCGTGGAAATGCGCCTCGGGCGGCTCACAAGCCTGGAAGTTGAAAAACTCAAACAGGAACTGGAAGAACTCAAAGTCCAGATCGCCTACTACAAGTCCCTGCTGGAAGATGAACAAAAACTGCGGGCCCTGATCAGGGATGAAACCAGAGCCATCAGCGAAAAATACGGCGACAAGCGCCGCACCGAGATCGTCAATGGCGAAGTAGAAAACATCAACATAGAAGACCTCATCAAAAAAGAAGAGATGATGATCACCATCTCCAAACTGGGCTATGTAAAGCGTGTCCCGGTTACGGCCTATCGCAACCAGGGCCGGGGCGGCAAGGGCATGGCCGCGGCAAAACTTTCGGAGGACGACTTTGTCGAACAGCTTTTCGTTGCCTCTACCCACGAATACATCATGTTCATCACAAGCGAAGGCAAAGCCTACTGGATGAAGGTTCATGAACTGCCCGAGGGGACACGTACCGCAAAGGGGAGCCACATCAAAACCCTGCTTACGGTAAGCCCCAACGAAGATATAACCACCATCGTGTCCCTCAAAGATTTCAGCGATGAACAGTTCCTTTTCATGGGGACCGTCCGGGGCGTTGTTAAAAAGGTAAAAACCTCCGAGTTCAGCAACGCAAAAACCAGAGGCATCATCGCCATAAAACTTGACGAAGGAGATAAGCTGGTCAGCGCCCTCCTCAGTTCGGGGAACGATGAAGTTGTCCTCATCTCCCGCCGGGGCCAGGCTCTCCGCATCCACGAGGATACGGTTCGTCCCATGGGCCGTTCCACCCGCGGCGTATGCGGCATGAAGATCGGCAACACCGATGAACTTGCGGGCCTCCTCCGGGTAGACAGGGAAAAGGAGCCGAAAAAATCGGAAAAAATGCTCATCGTCACCGAATACGGCTTTGGCAAGCGGGTTGAGTTTGGCGAATTCAGTTCCCATGGCCGGGCCACCGGAGGACAGCGAATCTACACCGTCGGCGAAAAAACCGGCGAAATCGTCGGCTGCGTCAATGTCCTGGATAACGAAGAAATCATGTGCATCACCAGCCAGGGCAAGTCCATCAAACTCAAGAGCAAGTCGATCCGGGTCATGGGACGCAGTGCCCAGGGAGTCAAAATCCTCAGCATAGACCGTCCTGACTTTGTCATCGGTGTAGACAGGATCGTCAGGGAAGATGAAGATCCCGAACCCGAAGACCAGGGCGAACTATTTAGCGTCTCTCCATAAGCCTTGAGAAATAAACAAAAAAAGACTATTTTTAGGTATGAAAATGAATCTTTATATGCCCCAAAGGAAAGTATTTTTTTCTTTCCTGGCAATTGCAGTCTTCCTCTGGCTTAATGCCTGCACCGGCAAACCTGCTTCCCGGCAGGATCCGGTTTCCGCGCTCAGTCTGGATCAGGTTACCGGGAAACAATTCAGACTTACGGAAATACGTATTCCCCAAGGTGAATCCGTTACCTTTGACCGGGAGAAACTCATCGCAGAAGGCTTTGAGGACATTTTTACTCTTACCTTCGATGCCGAAAGAATCAGTGGCAGGGGCGCTCCCAACCGCTATTCCGCTCCCTATGAACTCGGAACCGGCAAATCCATCAAGATCGGCCTCATCGCCGGAACACTTATGGCGCCTCTGCGATCTCCTGAAAAACTCCACGAAGCCGAATATTTCAGTTGCCTCCAGAATGTGTCTCAATGGAATCTCCAGGGCCGGAATCTGGAACTGTCCACCAAAACCGCCGAAGACCGGGAAGCGGTTATGATCTACGTCCTTGAATAACCATGATAGAACAGGCAGAGGCCCACCTCAGGCAATGGGGTAGAGATAAAGACATCATTAAACTTGACGCTTCTACGGCCACCGTGGCGGAAGCCGCGGCGGCCCTTAAGGTGGAGCCTGCCCGTATTGCCAAAAGCATAAGCCTCAAGGCCGCCGGGAAAGGGGCGCTGTTGATCCTGAGCGCCGGGGACATGAAGCTGGATAACCGCAAATTCAAAGACCGCTTCGGCTTCAAAGCCCGGATGCTCTCCACAGAAGAAGCCCTGACTGCCACAGGCCATGCCGTTGGAGGAGTCTGCCCCTTCGGCATTCCTGTGGGTGTGGACGTATATCTGGATATTTCCATGCGGCGTTTTCAAACGGTTTTCCCTGCTTGCGGCAGCAGCAATTCCGCCATAGAACTCACCATGAATGAACTTGAAGAATACTCAGGCAGCAAGGGCTGGGTCGATGTCTGCAAAGAAATTAATGCATAAACCCCCTAAAACCACCGGCAAATATTGTTTCACGTGAAACATTGAATACAATGTTCCGGCTGTATGGAAGCCGCCTGTGCGGTAATGAAGAACCCAGGCATGCGAATCAACAACCTAAGAGCCCGCCTTGCGGCGGGGGAGCTAAAGGGACGAGGTATGTTGTTCTCATAAGGTATTTGACTCAGGGTACATATCCTTGGTTCCGCCCCAAGAGCTAAATTTGACCCGCAGATACGAATGAAGAAGAAAAACATAGGAGTCGAAAAATATGACGGTTTTACGGTTGCGATAAAGGAACGCGAAGCGTTCCAGCAACCGTAAAAATCTGGCGGAGAAAAACCTCACAAAGGCCGTAGGCCGACTGCGGTTTTTCGTAGCCCGAGCCGCCTACTGGCCCAGCAGTTTGTTGCGCTTCGCGCGTAAAACCTCCAAAAATCGCCGATCAGGCGATTTTTTACTCTGCAAACTGCCAAAGCAGCCCGTTAATCGTGGTTTTTGCGGTACGAAGTGACGCAA
>JAIRNJ010000116.1 GCA_031258115.1 Treponema sp.
CATAGCCCAAGCCATAACAGAAAAAATGCAGATAATCAGTTCCGATGATATTTTTGGCCGGTATCCTGTCAAATGGTTTTGGGTGTGAATATACCGCTCAAACTGCATAAGGAGCCCCGATAATCGGGAATTTTTGCATGAAGGGCGCCAAGGGCGCCTGAGCAAAAATTCCACAAGTGCAACAGGCTCCCAGGCAGCCTGCTACCGGTTTCTGAGGGAATTGGCAAGGGTAAGTACTACCTGACGATCTTTAACATTCAAACATTCAAGGACCCGGACTATTTCCTGTATATCCTGGGGGAGGGAGGACAGAAGACGTTTTTTTTCGGATTCCTTACCGGTCATGAGATACTCAACGGACGCCCCAAGAGCTTGGGCAATGCTGAAGGCGGCATCAACCGAAGGAGTATAGCTGTGGACTCCCAAATAGCTGTCTATGGTCTTTTTCTTTATGCCTGACCGGGCAGCCAGTTCTTTTACGAACATATTAGTATTAAAAAGCAGGGGATATGAATTTTATGGGAATAAACAATACATTTCCACTTTTGACAAAAAGCTCCCTGAAACCTGACGCTTTGTGAGGTGAGGGATGATTTCTTTCCTCACAAATTTTTATTGAGCGGTTGCGTCTTTGACACCGGTTCTTCCCGGATTAAGCGATACAGGGAACGATACCGGAACCACCGTACCGGTTATTGCACTCCCATCTGGGACGGGGTGTTTAATTTGACGGAGAAATGAATTTGGCTTTTGGGGATTTCATTCGAGTTTTTTAGAGTCCCCCGGCAGGACCAGCAGGTTACCGCTGGTTTTCCTTCTTGAAGCCCTGGGAAAAACGCTGGAGGAGGTTGTCAATCTGCTTTTTGGAGGCAATGCCGAAATTCTCCAGGGCCGACGGTTCAAACTGGTCAAAGGTGATGGTGCCGTTTTCGTACTCGCAGAACATATTGGCCAGGTAAACCGTTTCCACCAGGTCCCTGTTTTCCGCCGGCGCGGAGGTGGGGTCGTGGTGGTAGCGGATAGCGGTTACCAGACTTTCGGGAAAATTCCATTTTTCCGCGATCTGGGCCCCTATTTCCGCGTGGTTCATGCCGGCGGCAAAATCTTCAAAGGTTGAGGCAGGCAGGTTTTTTTCTGCGCTGAACTCCTTGATCTTGTTCAGCAGGTCCGGGTGGACATTGGAAAAAATGATCTTTCCCATATCATGGAGGATACCCCCCACATACACGTCGTCGAGGAGGTTATTGTCCTTCTTGAAGTTTTTGATGAGATTATAGGCGTAAAAAGCGGTTTTATAGGAATGTTCCCAGAGCTGTTTTTTATCCGCCGTATCGTCCCCCAGAATCTTCTGGGTTCCGTAGGAATAGAGCAGGTTTTTAATGCCCCGGATGCCCACCAGTTTTACCGCCTCGGCGATATTGTCCACCTTTTTGGCCAGCATATACTGGGCGGAATTGACGATCTTGAGCAGATCCGCCGTAAGGGCCGGATCCATGGAGATCTGGCGGGCGATGGAAGACATATCCGCCTTGGGGTCCCCGATGAGCTTTTGCACCATCAGGATGTTTTCCGGGAACTGGGGCAGGGAATTCACGTTGTTGACGATAGTATTCGCGAGGATCGTGAGGTTTTCCACCCTGGCCTGATCCAGGGGGATCATAATCCGGGCGACGGTCTCCGTTTCGGTTCCCACAATGTCAAAACACTCCTCGTCAAGGCCCATTTTTTTCAACATCAGCACCAAAATCACCAGTCCAAGGCCGGCTCCTTCCGAATCGTCCAGCACCTGGGCAAAGGCGTCCTCCAGGGTGTTGTACTGCCGGGAACGGGCCAGTTTGTCGTGGATGCGGATAAGCTCGGTTTTGGTTACCGCCACATTGTTGCGGACTTCAATATGGATGACATTCCTCTTTATCTGGAGGATCAGCTTGATGTACAGGCCCTTTTCCTTCTGGAGCTGCAAATAATGGGCGATGTTGTTCAGGGTATTTTCCTTGAAATTCAGCATCCCTTCCTGATAATCGCTGGGATTGGAAAGATCCAGGCCCCGTTCGGTAAAATACACCCGTTTGGTATTGGCTTTTTTTGCGTTTACCGCCAATTCCTGCACACAATAGACAATGTATTCCTTGAGACTTTCCTGATTCACCAGCTTCAAAAAGACCGATATTACTTCTTCGATGTATAGTTCGATTTCATGTGGAAGAGTAAAGGTCGTGATGGTTAAAGGTATACCCGACTGAACGGCTTTTTTTACCTTGGCTTCATCAACAACCAACTCCTGTACTGCTGCCATATTCATCCCCTGCTAATAATATAACATTTTTAACTCCACAATTATTTATAACTACGATAGTATAATAGACTATGCACAAACTGATCAATCACATATACTTATAAACGAAAGATGAGCGAAATATGGATTCCCGGGCTTTTTGCCCTGCTGTTCCTGTTATTATCGCTGCTGAGGCCCCTGTTCAAAAGGCTCTGGCCTCTGGAGGGGCTGGCATGGCTGCCCCTTTTGAGCCTGGCGATAAGCCTGGGAATATACCCCGCCTACGGATTCCGGCCCGAAACCCTGCCCCTGGCGGGGTTTGAAATTCTGCTGACCATCCTCAATATTCCCGCCATGGCTTCCGGCGCCGCATCCCGGCCCAATGACTC
>JAIRNJ010000254.1 GCA_031258115.1 Treponema sp.
TTACGACTGTTACACATAGGGCAGTAATCATTATATGGACGCTTTAATGTTTCGCCTGGGTTCTCTTTTCCAACGGTTGTTTCGCTCCCACAATTTTCACAGTAATATCTCATACGATCTCCTTTTCCTAGTTCGGATAGCACCGGTAAACATTCCACCGGGAAAAAACTCTATTTGCGTATTCAATAGAAACATCCGGGGGCTTTTTCAAAAACCGCCCATAACCACAGTTATACGAAACCGCAACATCCCAATAAGTAGTAATGCCTGGTTGTTGTATAAGCCATTTAATCAGCGCACACCCAGCCCGGATGTTGGCCTCCGGGTCTTGCCATTGCCCCTTAAACCAGGAATCATTTAATTGCATAACGCCAAGATCCCGGCTTCCATCGGAATTGATATGTACCGCCAGGGGATTTAATGTTTGATTTTCTTCAAGAGCTATGGATAACGCCAGATAAGGGGGTATCCCCGTTTCAATGGCAATGGCAAGGACCATGGCCTTTATAATTTCAAACATGGTTTTCCTCTTTATCAGATTCCAGCCTCCAATCATCAGGGGGTATGCTACTCCCTATGACAACCAGAAGTGGTTTATGTTCATCGCCAAAATCCTTGTCAAGCCGCTCAATATCCTGATCAAGCTGTTTCGCTCTCCAATATTCCATGAGTTCCCATTTTTCTTCCCCTTCTTGATCGGGCAATACACGAACCGCCCCGTAATCGGGATACTCCCGGCCTTGGCGCTTCTTATATTCGGCGGGGGTTATAAAGATTTGATCATAATAGCCACACTCCAAGCCATTATCAGTAAGATGGAGTACATTCTTCAGGGCGGTTGTATAACCTTCAGTTAATACAATACCGACTATAGGGCATTTCTCCCGATTACCGCAAAATAGACAATTCATTATTCCAGCGCCTCCGTCGCTAATTCTTTAACCGGCAAAACCCTTCGGGGTTTATCTTCAAAGCCCATTTTATTTGCCAGCCTGCGGGCCCGTTCCACCCGGCCCCGCAGATGGGGATATATTTGTAAAAAAGCATCCCAGCCCATCTGGTGCTGTTCCATATGTTCCTCATGGAGTAGGGCTATCCAGTTCCATGCTTTTTTAATGTCCGGGGTATCCGCCCCCCGGCTTACAATATGCGCCCGGTCAATGTTCCCGCCCTTGCCGCTTGCTTCTGAATAAGGGTGTTTCTGCCGCCACTCCGCTTCCGGCATAAGGTCAGTACAATCAATGTCCTTATAATCAAGAGGGTCAACTTCCAGGCTTCCCCGCCATTCTTCCCATTCCTGTAAAACACTTTGTACCGTTACCTGCGTCCCGTATTCGAGATCACATTCCGTTGCAAGGTGATATAAAAGCCCGTCAATAAACCTTGCCCCTTCAACAGAATTTGATTCAGATATATGTACCGGCCTTAATCCTCCGGTTATTTTGTTCGGTACTTTGTCCGCATAGACTTCCAATAAATCAAGATATAGGCCGTATTTTTCTTCTTCCGTTGGCTTTCGGCCTTCTTCACTTTGACTTTGAAAAATTACAGTTACCAGTTCCCATACTGCGGCGTTTTGCTTATAAGTCCTTTTCTGATAGTGGAGGCCAAGCCGGACATTCAAAAAGTATTCCTTTTCGTTCCGCTTTTCCCATTCCGCTTTTTTCTTAAAGAGACTTAAAACCAGGTTGTAATCCGCCTTGCAGGTATCTTTGAGGATAATGTACCCCCGTTTATCCAACATTGCATGGACTGGTAACTGAATTTCCATAATCAGCCTTTAATCTCCAAAATTCGGCCCGCCCTGGGACCGTCTGTATTGTTTTTCCAACGCTTCATCTTCATCCTGAGGGAAAAGGACCGCCCCATTGCTCCCCGTGGTTTTAGGCGCCGCCTTGGTAGCGGGCGCCGGTTCACCTTCTTTTTCTTTTGCGGCGTCCTTTTCCGCTACGGGGGATCTCTGCCTTGGCACCCTATTGGTTTCATCAGGGGCTTCGATAGCCGGATATTCCACCTCAAAATGTACGGCACTTTCCCCGGCCGTATCCTCACCCCTTTTGATATTTACCGTATTACCGTCTACGCTGGTTGCCCGGATAATATCATGGGCAACTTCCACGGACTTAGGTCCGTATTTCAAAAGGGCTTTCAATACGGTTTTCTTGCCCATTTCTTCTTTAGAAGTCTGGTTTGACTGCCACGGAGAATACTTTGAATTGAAGGATTCTGAAAATTGTTTGGCATGGGCGACAATAGCCTCCCAACTCCACACCGCAAAATTAGTACCGCCGTTTTGCAGTTCGTATATGGCGTAAACAAAGATCGGCGTTTCGGACTTCCATCGGGGATTATGATCAAGGTGTCGGTTTGTACCATAGGAAAAATCAAAGTCATCCCCTTGGTAGACAACCTCCGCCTGAATATACCGATACAAGCCGGTACGGTACGCCAGTTCCAAAAGGCCCTGATAGCCCATTTCAAAATTGCAGATATAAATGTTCTTTTTTTCGTTATATCGGGGGATCAGGAAACAATGCCCCAGCGGGGTATTTGGCTCAAGGCCCATTTGCATGGCCGTCATCAGCGCCCCGAAAAAAGATGAGGGAATACAATCAATAAGATGAGGTGTCTTTTGCATAGCTGTCATTGCTATCCTCATCATGCGATCAACGCCTATTTTGTCGGGCAGAGCTTCCTCAAATTCTTTAACTCGCAACAATAGTTGTTCACGCAAAGTTTTGGGCTTTTCTCCGCTTCCGTTACCGCTGCCGTTCCCGGCCGATCTGTCTGATCCATCGGTTTTCATGCTTTTCTCCCCTTGAATTTAAAATAGATGATCTCATAAAGCCGCCTTGTGGCTTTAATATCTGATAAGGCGCTATGTGCCGCATCATGCTCAATACCCAGAGATTTAGTCATGGTCTCCAGTTTATTGTCTCTGGTATTTTCCAATAACTTCATCTCCTTGGCCCGTTTTACCAATTCAAGCACGTCAATAAACCGCCCGCTGAAATAATCAGAAATAGTAAATCCTTCCCGGAAAAGAAGCCCCCCGATCTGACCATAATCAAATGGGCAGTTGTACCCGGCAAAAATCAGTTTCTCCAGGGGACAATGCTTTTTGAAAAATTCAATTATTTCCGGCACTACTTCTTTTGCGGACCGGTAAGACCTTATCGTTTCCTCCGACACCCCATTTATT
>JAIRNJ010000135.1 GCA_031258115.1 Treponema sp.
CCGGTTGGTACAAAACCACCTAAAGATGTTATCAAGCGGATAAAGGAGGCGGCCAAATATCCGATAAACCTTGAGGCTTGCCCGGAGTTACCCCCGGAAGCCTTAAAGGAATTCGCTCACTTGGCGGCGGAGCGCAACCGCCGAAAAAAGAAACGGCCTATTGATTTTCCGGTATTAAGTATATAATAATAGAATACAGCATAATACCCGCAAGGAGGTGTTTATGAAAAAGATTCTTTTACTGGCCCTGGTTTTGGGAGCCATTCTCCCGGGACTGGCCTTTGCTGTCGACTGGACGGTACAGAGTGTAACGGGAAAGGTTGAGCGTGAAGTTTCCCCCAATACCTGGGAAGCCGTTGTTCCCAACGGAACTCTGAGCGACTCAGCCGTTGTCAGGATCGGACTTAATTCGACACTGGTTCTCAAATCCGGAGATCAGGTTAAGACTATCCGCGGCGCCAAGACCGCCGACACCGTTGAGAAGCTCATCGCGGCGGACAATGCCAGCGGAGTCAAGCTCGGCGGCAAGATCAGCGCTTCCAGCACTGCGGTGAATGCCCGCAGTACCCAGAGCAGTTCTACCGCTTCCCAGCGGGCCAGCGAGGCCGTCGGAGACACAGAGTGGCTTGAGTAGCCGAACAACTTCTTTCAAAACTGAAGTTTTGAAAGAGTCTCGACCGGAAAAGACCCTCCCGTATCGCGGAGGGTCTTTTTATTCGCAGCGAAGGGTTTAATACCCCGTCCTATTAAAGGCAAAGGCGCCCGCAGGGCATTTACTTCTGGGTCAAATTATTGACAGCATCCCATTCCGCTTCCGGCGGATTATCGATAAGGGTCCGGCACCGGTTCAGGTAGAGTTTGGCGCAGGCGTCTTTCCCGTTCTCCGTAACGATAGCGGAGAAGATCCCGGCGGCTTCCCGGAAATTCCGGCTTTCGTAGGCCTGTATGCCGCTCTCCCAGGAGCCAACCATGGCGGAGAGTTCCGCCGGGGCTTCCTGCCGGATATCCAAGAGTTCATAGAGCCTCAGGGGGGTGCTTATCCCCACCACCCTCACCCTGTCCAGGGAACGGACAAGGAATTCATCCCCAATCTTGGCCCTGGTGTATTCGCTGATCAGCATGCCCCCGGTATTGTACTGCTTGTTTACCCCCTCCAGCCGGGCGGCGAGGTTTACCGCATTCCCCATGATAGTGTAGTCCATCTTGTTGGGAGTACCCATGTTGCCTACTACCATGTCGCCGGTATTGATCCCGATACGGGTATATATGGGGCTTTCGGGCCGGAGCTTCCCCTGGGCAATGAGATCCGCCAGCGCGGTGGAGAAGGGGCCCTGGGGATCCATGATTTTTTCCCTGAGTCCAATTTCGGCCCTTTTCATCCGGATTGCGGAACGGCAGGCCAGGGCCGCGTGGGTTTCAACAGGTATCGGCGCTCCGAAGAAGGCGATGATTGCATCCCCTTCAAATTTGTCTATGGTTCCTCCGTTTTCCATCACGATATTGCTCATCTCCGTAAGGTAAAGGTTGAGGAGGGCTACCAGGTCGGCAGGATCGAATTTTTCGGAGAAGGAGGAGAAGGACTGGATGTCTGTAAAGATGGCGGTCATTTCCCGCTTTTCGCCTCCCAGGTTGAGTTTGCTGGGATCGGCGATGATCTGGTTGATAACCTCCGGGGCAAGGTAACGGGAGAAGGCCGAGCGGAGGAAGGATTTTTCCCGGATGGTTGAAAAGAAGTTGAGGCCGGTAAGGCTGAGGAAGGTGAGGGTAACCGCGGCAAAGGGGATCACCATGGCAAGGTATCTTTTGGTGATCATAAAGAAGATCGTAAAAACAAAGACGGTAAGGGCCATGGCGATGAGGCCCGCCAGAATGGACTTGCCCACATCAAGCCGCTTGACGACAAAGGCCAGAGCCAGCGAGAGGATCAAGGCCAGGATCAGGGAGATGAAGGAAGGCGTATCATCCAGAAACTGACCCGAAAGCAGCATGTTTGACACTGCGGCATAGGTTCCCACATTGGGGTAGTTGGTCATGAAGGTGATGAGTCCCAGGTCGGTACTGCTGGTCATGGTTGCGCCCACGATGCAGAGAGCCCCTTCCGTCCGTTTGGAAACCTGATCCCGAATCTTCACCAGTTCGGCAAACTGCAGTCTGGATTCATGGAAGAGGGAACTGACAAATTCACTTATTTGCTCATCTCCGGCCACATCGGAGAGGATAATCTCTTCGTAGGAGCCGTTAAGGAAACTGTCCGAGGCTTCCAGATACGCATGACGGGCATCCATATATGCGTCAAAGCTGATACCCTCGGCGGGATTCTCTCCGGAATAGAGCCCTTCCCTGATAAAAGCGGAATCGTTGTAGAGCTGCAGGGGGGTCTTGTCCCCGTCCCAGTAGTCAAAAAAGTAGGAATCCTGCATGAGTCTGAGGTAATCCTGAATGAATTTTGTCTCCAGCCGGGTATACTGAATGAGATCCCAACTGGACATGGTGTTGTACTCGTAGAAAGATTTTTTCGGCCAGTTGACTAGTACCGAACCGTCTTCCGCCCGTGGAATGCGGATATCCCGGCGCCCGCCGTCCGTGAGCGCGTTTTTCAGGATGATGGCGGCATTATTCACCTCAATTCCCTGATAATCCAGCCGTTTTTTCATGGCGGCCAGGGTAAGGTGGGGGTAATAGTGCCCGTGGTGTTTCATGAGAAGGTGAACACGCCGTCTGTAGCCGTCCGAATCGGGGAGGGCGTTGACGAAACCGGCTCCCCTGGCCTTTCTGAGCAGTTTGAGAATCGCCGGGGTAATTCCGGGGTTCTCCGGCGTCTTGGTGTCCCCGTCAACCACGATATCCTTTATGGCGATGTTCTGTTCAAGGAAACTCTGGACTTCCGGATCCATGTACCAGGTCTTGTCGTCCCCGAGAATCGCTTCTTCGTTGATCATGGTAAGGGTAAGGAAGGAATCGTCAAAGAATTTGAGGGTATCGGCAAAGTATGCGTCTACATCCCGGATAACATAGTTGATGTTGACTTCCATCTCCTGCCGGACGGAGTTATTGTAATCGACGAGATCGCTCTTGAGCATCTCCGTATCATCCTTCGAATAGTAACCTGTCGAGATGCCGTCCAGTACCTCTGAAACGGTGCTGTTGATCCGGCTGAAATCTTCTTCGATATAGCGGGGAAGATCTTCCCGTACATAGGCAGCATCTACCCGGACAGGGCTGTTATCGAGGAAGCTTAAGTCGAATGCCACCGTTTCGGCGCCCATCTCCCGGAGAAATACGATGAAGTCGGCATAGATGTCCCTTGTCCAGGGGAAAAGCCCTACGTTTTCCAGGGCTCCGTCGTCCACGGTGATGAGAAGTACCCGGTTGTCCTCCCTGAGGGAAGGTATAGTCCTCAAGTACATGTCGTAAACTTTCCCGTCAAGCGAGCTTAGAAAGAGGAGGGCGCAGAGGGCCGATACGGCAACGGGAATTACCAGATGATAATATTTCTTTAACATAATAGACTGAATATATCATGTCTTTCGGGTATTATACAGTGTCTGTCCATAAAACCGCTTACTGTATGGATTTTATGGATAGACTCTATGCAGCGGGGTATTCATGAAATCTACGGTTTTTCTTACAGCCAAACGGATATTTTTCGTTACAGCCGGAGCGGCCATCATGGCCTTCAACATCAAGACCTTTGTCCGTGCCGGCGGTCTTATTCCCGGAGGTTTTACCGGGCTTACCCTGCTCGTTCAGGAAATATGCCTCCGCTACTGGAATATCAGTGTCCCCTTCAGCGCGATCCTTTACATACTGAATGCGTTTCCGGCCTTGATCAGCTTCCGGTTTATCGGGAAACGCTACAGCCTCTATTCCTGTCTGATGATCCTGCTTTGCGGGATCATGACGGACTGGATGCCTTCAATGTTTATCGAATCCCTGCAGCTTCACGATACCCTGCTTTCCGCGGTTTTCGGCGGCCTGCTCAATGCCGCCGCTATCAGCCTCTGTCTTCACGCGGGGGCCACGAGCGGCGGAACGGATTTTGTGGCGATCTTCATTTCCGAGCGTTATGGCAGGGATGCCTGGAATTATATCTTTGCGGCCAACTGCGTGATCCTGGCCCTGGCCGCCTGGCTCTTTGCCCTGGACAAGGCCCTCTACTCGATCATCTTCCAGTATACCACTACCATGGCTCTTTCCGGCCTCTACCGGGGTTACCAGCAGCGCACTCTGCTGATCATCACCAACAAGCCTGACGAGGTTTACCGTCTGATACGGGACGCCACCCACCACGACGCAACAAGTTTTAACGGCATAGGCCGCTATAGAATGGCCGGACGTGTGCTCCTCTATTCCGTGGTGACCGCCAGCGAAACCACCCCCCTGATAGCCGCCATCCGCAAGGCCGACAAAGAGGCCTTTATCAACGTCATCAAGACCGAGCATATCAACGGCAGATTCTACCGCAAACCGAAAGACTGAACGGGCCCGGCGGGCAAAGGCCGGCCTTTACCCGGTTGACTGCCGCTGCCCCGCGGCCTTTATCCGGTTCGTCTGGAGAGCGCGCCCCGGATTCACCCCAGCGCGTTCTTTAGTTTTTCCTGCAGCGCATCGTATTCCAGGTTTTCAATATCCGCGCGCAGGGCGGCGACCAGTTCTCCCCCGGATACGTAGTCATACTGTTCCATTTTTTTGAGCAGATTTTCCATCGCATCGTTATCGTACATTTTTACCGCTTCCAGAAGCTCTGCAATAAGTTCCCTGTCGGGCGCCGGTTTTTTCTCTTTTTCTCCGGTCTCCTGCGTTTTCTTCATGAGGGGCCACAACTGCGAGATGAGATCCTCCGCTTCGGCAAGAAGACTGTCATTTTCCGCCCTGACTTTTTCAAGATCCCCCGCCTTGGCGGCTTTTTCCAGTTCTTCCGCCATTTTTCCCAGCTTGTTGGCAAGGATGCCGTAGCTGGAACCCTTCAGCCCGTGGACACTTATGGCATAGTCCGGCAGGGTTTCTTCGCTGAGAGAACCGGACTTGCCGGGATAGCGCAGCTTTTCCAGGAGTTCGGGCGTATGGAGGACATAGACGCGGAGAACTTCCATAAAAGTTTCGGGGTCTCCGTAGCGTTTTATGCCCGCCGCAATATCAATGATTCTGCTGTCCGGTTGATTAAAGTTTTCAAACACCGCGGATATCGCGGAACCGGTTTTAAGGCCGCCGTTCTTTTCGCCTGCATCCCCCCGGGCCTGTAATTCCCTCTCCTTTTCCGGGTTTCTGACAAAACGGTTCAGTATTTCATCAAGTTTTATCACATTTATCGGCTTGGATATAAACCCGTTAAAGCCCTTGGAGAGGAACATCTCCTCGTTTCCCGTAAGGGCATTTGCGGTAAGGGCGATGATGGGTACGGTTTGTGCATATTCGCCGCCTATTTCGTTGCGGATTATTCTTACCGCTTCCAGGCCGTCGATTTCGGGCATCATGTGATCCATGAAAACCGCATCGTATTTGGGCTGATCCCCCGCCTCTACCGCCGTCATCTTGTCTATCGCTTCCTGGCCGCCTGACGCGGTATCTATGCTGATGCCGTAGGGCCTCAGCAGCCCCCTGGCGACAGCCAGATTGGTCATTACATCGTCCACTACCAGAATCCTTGCGTAGGGCATGGGAGCGCGGGTAATGGTTTTTCCCTTGCTGCGGTCTTCCTCCACAAAACGCAGAGCGTGGAGATTTTCCGCCCCGTCTTTTCCCAGGATTTCAGTTCCTATAATCCCCTGTATTATTTCTACGGTAAATTTGCTGCCCGAACCGTACACGCTCTCTACGTTTATTGAACCCCCCATGAGTTCTACCAGGCCCTTGGTGATGGAAAGCCCAAGCCCTGTTCCTTCAATTAACCGGTTTCGTTTAACATCAAGCTGGCTGTACTCCACAAAAAGCCTGCCCAGATCTTCTTTTTTAATCCCTATACCTGTGTCCTGCACTGTAAATACGAATTTGACCGAATCCCCCCCGAGCCTGTTGCTCCAGGCTTCCAGTTTTACGGTTCCCCTCCTGGTATATTTAAACGCATTGGAGAGCAGGTTGTTGAGAATCTGGCGTACCCGCATTTCATCTCCCAGAATCCGTGCGGGAAGATTCGGGGAAACCCTGAGTGTAAAGGAAACAGGTTTTGATTCGATGCGGATGAGATTCTGGCTTACTACGTCGGACAGAAGGCTCTGAATATTGTATTCCTCCGGCCTAAGCTCAAAGCGGCCCGATTCAATCTTGGAGATGTCGAGGATCTCGTTGATAATTCCCAGCAGCACCGAACCTGAATTATAGATCTTTTCAAGATTGCCCAGGGTTTCCCGGGCGCCTTCTTCGTCGTTGAGCTTCTCTTCGTCAGGCAGGTTTGAGACCTTTGTCAGTTCCACTTCGGAAAGCCCTATGATCGCATTAAGGGGGGTGCGGATCTCGTGACTCATCTTGGCAAGGAATTCGGTTTTTGCCCGGGATGCAGATTCGGCGCGCCTGGTCTGCGCTTCCAGCTCCGCTGTCCGTCTGTGTACCTCATGTTCCAGATGTATATTCGTCATGCTCAGGGTATTCCTGGCGACATTCATTTCATTGTACAGATCTCCGAACTGCCGGGCCAGTATCAGTGCGGAACCGATGGTGAAGACGGAGAAACTGTAGCGTATTGTATTGAGCCCCCAGTCAAGGAACCAGGAATCAAAGAGATCGAAAATACCGGAGACGACAAGCAGTACAATTCCTATCGTCAGGTTTCCGATGTGGGTATTGACCATCAGGTAAGAGAGCCTTCTCAGAAGGGAATTTTTTCTCCCCCTTTCGGCACGGACGATTTTCCAGTGTTTGTATCCGTCGACAAAAAAGAAATAGCCCAAGTCAAGAATAAGGACATAGAAAATAATGAACAGTATCATTAATTGATTGATTAGAAGAGTGTCCTGCGAAAACTGCAGAGAGAAAATGAGACCGGAAAAACCCATAAGGAAGGAAAGAGCGCCGAGAATATAGACAACGATTGTAGTTTTTTTCCGGATGAGAAAATCAAAAAAAGCGGTTAAAAACAATCCGATCAGGGAAAGCAGAAAATATTCAATCCTGAAGAGAAAATCCGTGTTCGGAAACAGTTGGTAGATAGTATTTGTGCGCAGCATAAAGTAAATACCTATACCGCCGGAAAAGAGACTGTAGTAGAGATTGTGCAGGTCTTTCCGGCGCATCATGTAGAGCATGAGGTGGTATATACCTACAAAAATATAGATGCCGTAGAAAAAGATGAAGAAAGACTCATTATGTTCGCGTTCTATTTGGGCATAGTCGTCGATATAGTAGTTGATAGAGTAATAGAACCCTGTGTTTTCATAGTTTGGGTCTCCCAATATTCTAAAGGCCAGTACATTGGTTCCCGGCCGGAAGAGGCCGGGCTGAACCGGGAAACGGGGATGACGCCAGGCCCGGTGGGTTTTTAGTACGCCGTTTTCGTCCGGGTACATCTCCGACTTGACCAGTGTTCCGTTGAGGTAGATTTCCCAGTTATCACCGATGCTGGCCAGATATATTCCCGGAATCAGGGCCCCTTCCCCGTTGATCCGGTCTATCTGACTTTTTTCCATATGGAAACCGGTTATGAAGGTATAATCCCGCGCCTCCCCGTTGCGGGGGTCGAAGAAGAAGCGTTTTGGAATATTGAGGAAGGGGAAGTTCTTTATCTTCATGGTTGTACCGGAACCGGCTTCGGAGGCAAGATGCCATTCCGCGGAGGAAGGTTCAGGCAGGCGGATTATCTCCTCCCGGGAGAAACCTTCCCTGACATACCATGCGTTTTCCCTGAGATTTGTATAGAGGGAGGTCTTTGCGTGGCTGTTGGCCGCCCTTGAATAGACAAAAAGGCACAAAGACAGAGAGATGATCAAAATAAGGCTAATCGTCGTTAAATTGACGGTTTTTTCACGGCTCTGCATCTTAGTGATAGTATACCTCCGTTTTCACATCAATGTGATATTTTTCGATAAAATGAACCTCTTTCAAAACTTCAGTTTCCGGAACAAGCTCATTTTTCCTGTTCCCTGCCTTTCAGCCTTGAAGAGAGGATCTCCACCGCTCCCTCCAGGGCCTTTGCAAGCGGCAGGACTTCCACCCCCGCAAGAATGAAATGTTCATTTTGCAGCGGGAGCAGAATCCGTTCCGCCGGGGAGGAGAGGATCGCCTCGGCCATGGCGGCGCTGATCTCCCCCATCATGCTGTCGGCTATGACGATTCCCACAGGCCCCAGGATGAAGTCCGCATTACGGACCGAGATGCGGATTGCGTTTTCGCCGCTGGCGCCCCGCTTTGCCCCTGCCTTGATCATCCTTTCGGTGGCAACCCCGTTGGTTCCCAAGGCGATGATTTCAATGTCTTCCCGGATGAGGCCCTTTATCCGGCTGATGATCTGGACTCCGATGCCGCCGCCCATTCCGTCGATTACCGCTATGGTTTCCATCCTTACCCCTTTGACATTCGCACGACAGGCATTCGCACGATTCGTTGACAAAACATGAGTATTATAGTATAAAAAGGCGGCGGTATGAAGCCGCTTTTGCTTCAAGGGATGAACCCTCAAGAAATATGTCTATTATGGAGATAGGGGTTTCATGTCTATACTGCCGGAAAAATATCAACATCTGCTGGAGATCATCCGGAAGCCGGGGAGCGCCGCGGTGGCTTTTTCCGGGGGAGTTGACAGTTCCTTTCTCTGCGCCGCCGCCTTTGAAGCCCTGGGGAAGAGGGCAATCGCAGTTACCATTGTGTCCCCCATGCTGCCCCGCAGCGAAATTGACTGCGCCCGGGAAGTCGCCGGTCTTATAGGCATTGAGCATATAACCGTAGAAGAATACGGCATTGACGATGAGGTGGCGGCAAACCCGAAGGATCGCTGTTACCACTGCAAAAAAATTGAATTCTCAAACATCATCAGGGCGGCAAGGGAACGGGGCATCGCCGCCGTGCTGGACGGTTCCAATACCGACGACATGGGAGACTACCGGCCGGGGCTCAAGGCCCTGGAGGAACTCGGCATTGTAAGCCCCCTGAGGGAAGCGGGGATGAATAAGCAGGATATACGGGAACTTTCCCGGCAGAAGGGCCTGCCTACCTGGAACAAGCCCGCCTTTGCCTGTCTTGCCTCCCGCATTCCCTACGGCGAAACGATAGACCGGGAAAAGCTGAGAAGGATCGAAAACGCGGAGGAGGCGCTCCGCCGGGCAGGGTTCCTGCAATTCCGTGTGCGTTCCCACGGCGACATTGCCCGTATCGAAGTGGCGCCGGAAGAGAGGCGCCGTTTTTTTGATGAAAAAACCCTTGACGGCATTTCTGCGGAGATTAAGGCCGCGGGTTTTCTCTATGCCGCCTTTGAGCTTGAAGGCTACAAAATGGGAAGCCTCAACAGGGTAATGGGAATTTAACGGGGAATGGACAAGCCCTTCAGTACAGATTAAGGATTTGAAAAATGAAAACATTGCATTTTGACTGTTTTGCGGGGATCTCGGGGGACATGTGTCTGGGAGCCCTCGTCGATCTCGGTGTGGATCGGGAAGCCCTGACCGCGGAACTGCGGAAACTGGGCCTGGAAGGCTGGAAGCTCAGCTTTGAAAACGATCAGCGTAACGGCATCACCGGCCTCCATGCGGTAGTGGATATTGAAGGCAGCGCCGATCATATAGCCTGCGATGACGAACACGAACATCACCATGAGCACGGCCACAAACATGAACACGAACATCACCACGGTCACGAACATCACCATGAGCACAGCCACGAACATGAACACGAGCACGAACATCACCACGGTCACGAACATCACCATGAACATGCACACAATACCTGGAAGGAGATCCGCGGCATCATTGAAAGATCAGGCGTCGGCGAAGGGGCAAAGAAACGGGCAATAGCGATATTTACCGCAATCGCCGAAGCCGAGGCGAAGGTTCACGGGAGCACGGTGGACGAGGTTGCCTTCCACGAAGTAGGCGCCCTGGATTCCATCATTGATATTGTGGGAACAGCCATTGCGCTTGATATGCTGAAGCCTGACCGTATTAGCTGCGGGCCGGTGGAACTGGGAGGCGGAACGGTAAAATGCGCCCACGGCGAACTGCCTGTGCCGGCTCCGGCCACGCTGATTCTGGTTGAAGGCATGCCGGTAAAGACCGGAGGCTTCAACAGGGAGATGACCACTCCCACAGGGGCAGGGATCCTGGCGGCTTCTGTTGACGAATTTACAAGCGGAGCGGACGGCGTCTTTAAGATCCTTAAAACCGGATACGGTACCGGGACACGCAGGATGGAGAAGCCAAACCTCCTGCGCATAAGCCTCCGGGAAACGGAAAAAAGCAGTGATTCTGCCGCGGGGCTCTGGGATACGGAGATCCTCACCCTCATGGAAGCCAACATTGATGACATGAACGCCGAAGAATTCGGTTTCCTTATGGAA
>JAIRNJ010000005.1 GCA_031258115.1 Treponema sp.
CCCGCGGCGATTTTACGTGCCTCTTCAGGCGGCAGTACCTGTATTCTGGCGGAACTCACGGCAGTATGTTCACTTATCATTCTTCGCTGTCAAAGAGTCCCAGCTCCGGCGCTTCATCGGAAGGCTTTGCGTCGCCTTCGTTGAGCAGTATCTCTATCCGGTTTTCAATCCGTTCAAGATCCTTTTCAAGATTCTTTGCCAGCCGCACTCCCTCTTCAAATGCCTTCAATGCATCGTCCAGGGGAATGCCGGATTTGCGGATCGTTTCTCCCAGTTCTTCCAGCCGTTCAAGCCGTTCTTCAAAATTTTTCATGCCGGCGGCGGAAACATGAGCGTTGTTTTTTGTATCGCCCTTTGCGCCACTCTTAGCCATACGGGACCCCCTGTTTTTTTACGATTGCAGTGATACTGCCTTCCAGCGGCCTGATATAAAGCTCGTCTCCCGCTTCCGCATCGGAACCGCTGCGGACGAGCTTCCCTGTTTTTTCGTTCAGCACTACCGAAAAACCCCGTTCCAGGATGGAGAGGGGGCTTGCCGCATTCAGCGCCGTGCCTGCCAGTTCCAGCCTCCGGCGGAGATTTCCCGCCTTTTCCTCCATGCCGCGGATAAGGCCCTCTTTGGCGTCATCCAGCCGCATCAGGGCCGGCTCCAGTATACGCATGAAACGTTCCTCAAGTTCTTCCATGCCGAAGGGCCGGATAAGGAGCCGCGCCCGTTCCAGCTTTGCCTCCATCGTTTCCCGGATATTCTCTCCCAGTTCCCTGATCCGTTCCAGCGCGGCTTCCCGGTTTTCGCTCACCAGTTCTGCCGCCGCGGAGGGTGTAGGAGCCCGCATGTCCGCCGCATAATCGCTCAGGGCCCAGTCAATCTCGTGGCCCACGGCACTTACCACAGGGATCGTACAGCGTCCGATGGCCCGGACTACCGCTTCTTCGGAAAAGGGAAGCAGATCTTCCAGCGAACCGCCGCCCCGTCCCACGATTAACACATCGCAGAGTTTCCACCGGCTTGCCTGTTCGATCCTGCGGGCGATGAGCGCCCCCGCATCGGGCCCCTGTACCGGAGCGGGGAGTATGATCACCCGCACACCCGCGGCCCGTCTCCCCAGGATATTGAGGATGTCCCGGACTGCCGCCCCCGTTGGGGAACTTACCACCCCCACGGTTTGGGGGAAGCGGGGGAGAGGCTTCTTGCGTTCTTCATCAAAGAGCCCTTCCGCCGCAAGCCTGCGTTTCCGATCCTCCAGCATGGCGAGGATCTCTCCCTGTCCTGCCAGCTCAATTTCGTCGCAGATGATCGAATAGGTGCCCCGGAGGGCGTAGACCGAAAGCCGTCCCTTGACCCGGAGCAGCATGCCGTCTTCCATTTTGAAGCGCAGGTTTCTCCGCTGGTTCTGGAACATCATGCAGGAAATGGCGGCCTTTTCATCCTTCAGAGTAAAGTAGAGGTGGCCGGTACTGGAAGGCCGGTAATTGGAGAGTTCTCCCTCCACCGTCAGAACCGGAAAATTCTCCTCCAGATGCTGTTTGATAAGGCCGGTGAGTTCCGAAACGCTGAGTTTGCCGCTGACCATGCATCAATAATAAATACTCGCCTTCAAACTGTCGATATGTATAAAGTATGAATGCCCTTGTTGTCTTATACGGCGGAAGCCTCAATAAACCGGCGCTGGAACCGGTATGTGCAGGCCGGAACGCCCTTTCCCTTGCCCTCAGCCGTGTTGCGGCCTTTCCGGGCGCCAAAAAAACGATTCTTTTGCTCCCGGAAGCCTTTGACGAATCGGCTCTGCCTGCCGCCGGGGATCTGCCCCCCGGTTTTGAAACGCAGAGGGCGCCGCTGTGGACAAAAAAGAGCCTGCTTGAAACCATTGCCGCCGCTTCCGAAGGCTTCGATCTGAGTTACTTTGCCTGGGCCGACTGCCCCTTCCTCGACGCCGGACTGGCGGCCGCCGTTGCCGCCCGGCATACACGCTATGCGGCCGAGTATTCCTATGCCGACGGCTGGCCTTACGGTCTTGCGCCGGAACTGCTCTCGCCGGGAACCGCCGGAATCCTTTCAAAGATCATTGCGGAAGACGACGGCCCTGTCGGCCGGGATGCCCTGTTTTCCGTGCTCCAGAAGGACATCAACGCCTTTGACATAGAAACCGAAATTTCACCCGTGGATCTCCGTTCCCACCGCCTGAGTTTTTCCGCGGATTCAAGGCGCAACCTCCTTCTCCTGAGGCGTTTTGCGGAAGCTTCGGGCGGAACCGTTCCGGAGGCTTCCGTCATTTCGGATCTCATCGGGAAAAAGCCTGAACTGCTGCGGACTCTGCCTAAATATTTCCCGGTTCAGGTTTCAGGCCCCTGTCCTCAAGCCTGCCCCCTGTGTCCCTATCCCCGTTTCGGCAGGCCTTCAGGCGGGGAAGCCGTTACGGAACGGCGGGACTTTATGGAAACCGGGGCATTTGAAAAGCTTCTGGACAGGATCATTGCGTTTTGCGGGGATGCGGTGATCGATCTTTCGCTCTGGGGGGAAATCGCCCTGCACCCACGCCGTCTTGAGCTTATTGATATGGTTCTTGCCCGTCCGGCCCTCTCCCTGGTCATCGAAACTTCCGGTATAGGCTGGCTGCCTTCCGATCCCGGCAGTATCTGCGCTGCCGTATCGTCCGCGGCAAAACGGGAAAGCGATTGCGGCCCGGAGGGAGACATGCCCCCTCTCTCATGGATTGTATCGCTGGACGCCTTCAGTCAGGAACGCTACCTCCAGGCGAGGGGTACAGGTTTTGCCGAGGCCCTGGCCTTTGCCCGCCGTCTCCGCAGCCTGTTTCCCGCGGATACATGGGTACAGGCGGTGCGGGTACAGGGAGCCGAAGATGATATTGAACAGTTCTACCGCTCCTGGAAAGAAGGCGCTCCGAAAAACGGAGGCATCATCATTCAGAAGTATGATGATTTCTGCGGGGCCCTTCCCAAAAGACAGGCCTCCGATCTGTCTCCGGTTCAGCGGCAGAGCTGCTGGCATATCATGCGGGATTTTCCGGTATTGATAGACGGCAGTGTTCCTGCATGCCGGGAAGATCTATCAGTTTTCAAACTGCCGGTTTTGAAACAGCCGGTTTTGGAAGAGGGCAGGGCAGGAATTTTGGGCAATGCCCTTTCCGAAAGCCTTGAAACAATCTGGGCCCGGGGGGAAGATCTGTACCTTAAACATACACAGAAAAACTATCCCGGCATTTGTGCGGAGTGCG
>JAIRNJ010000051.1 GCA_031258115.1 Treponema sp.
CTTCCCCGGTTTGTTTCGACTGACGGACACGGCGGAGATGAGCGGGAATTCTTAAAAAATTATTTTTCCGATCTTTCCTCCCTTCTCTCTATGGTTTTCCTCAAAGGCTATCAGTGGCCCTTCGACGTGAGGAAGCTTAAAGGATCTTCCCTCATCGATCTTCTTGTGTACATCGAGACCTCAAAAGGCCGCCGGGTCTGTCTTGATTTTAGGGACAATCCGGGGCTTGTAAAGCAGATTGATTTTGATTCCCTCATCCCCGAAGCAAAAGATTATCTCAGAGCCGCGGGGGCCGCCTTTGGTACGCCTGTGGAACGCCTTGAGGCCATGAACAGTCCGGCCTTTGATTTTTACAGAGACCGGGGCGTCAATTTACGCAAAGAACCCCTGGAGATCGCCCTCTGCGCCCAGCACAACAACGGCGGCCTTGCGGTAGACCGGCATTGGCAGTCCAACATCGAAGGTCTCTTCCCCGTAGGGGAAGCCGCAGGTACTCACGGCGTGTACCGTCCCGGAGGAAGCGCCCTTAACGCGGGTCAGGCCGGTTCCCTCCGGGCGGCCCGTTTCATTGCCAGGGAGATTCGCTTGGAAGAAAGCTCGAGTCACGCAAAAAGCGTCACGTTAAGCGGACATCTGGAAAGCCTGATTGCCGGAATCACCGGCCTGGCCGCGGCGGCCCTCAGTAGCGGGAAGGACAATGCGGGGCAGCTCATCGAAGAGGCGGGGCAACGGATGAGCCGCTGCGGGGCGGCGTTCAGGGAGGGGGCGCAAATCCGGGAAGCCCTGGAACTGACAAAAAAACTGTGGGATAACTTCACCGGGAGCGCTGGCGTTTCCCAGGCAAAGGATCTTTTTCTCTTTTACAGGCTGCGGGACATGCTCTTCTCCCAGTACCTTTACCTTTCGGCCATGGCTGACCACATCGGGAGAAACGCCGGGAGCAGGGGCGGCGCCCTCTACTATGACCCGGCGGGGGAAAAGCCCCTTGCGTCGCTTCCCGAACGGTTCAGGTATGCCATTAAAGAAGGAACGCCCCTGATTCAGGAAATCCTGTACCGGAACGGCGTTGTGAGCGTTTCCTGCCGGGAGCCCCGGCCCATTCCCGAAACGGATGAGGCTTTTGAAAAGGTATGGAAGGACTACCGGGAAAACCGGGATACTTGAAGGACTAAAGGAACTTCACGATCTCTCTGATATTCCTGATGCGCCGACCCGGAAAGTCCGGGTAGGAATCAAGCTCGTCAAGGAGAACGCCCGCGCCTCCCAGGACATTGAAGCCGGTAACGTATTTCGGGTAATCATCGATAAAGAGAACCTCCTCCGGGCTTTTTTCGAGGACCCCCAGAACCCGCCTGAAAACATCCGGATGCGGCTTGCCTTTCAGGTTGTTCCAGCGCATGTCAAAGATATGGGTGAATATATCCCCCAGTTCCAGCCTCACGAGAACCCGGTCCACGTGTTCCCTGTTGGAATTGGTCAGTATGGCCTTGGGGTAAGGGAGGCCGGAGAGGAATTCTCGGAGTTCCGGGTCGGGCCTCAGAGAGTCAACTTCACCTTCGGGATGAACGAAGCGGTAGTACCCTTCCACATCGGTAAAATTTTTTTCCTCCATAAGCCATTCCAGGGTAGTGCCGTAATTCACCACACCCTTGCGGCGTTCCGCCATGGCTTCCTCCTCACCCATCCCCATCCAGGCGGCAAGAAAAGTTCTGATCCTTTTACTTACGTTTTCTTCAAGACCGCAGCGGATCGAATAGAGGGTGTTATCCAAATCAAAGAGCAGATACTTAATCATACCCCATCATAGCAGGCCGGAGGACTCGTGAATACAGGATTCCCCACCCGGAGATTACAGAGGGGCAACGCGGCGACTTGATGATCACGGCGTTGAATAGGTAAAATCTATATATGTTTCATAATCTCAAGGAAAGACTTGAAATCCTGGGCCGGTATTTTGTTTTTGTGGGAGAAGTTCTCACTGCCCTGTTTAAGCGGCCCTTCCATTTTTCCCGGTATCTCAACGAAATAGAACTCTTAGGTCTTAACTCGGTCCCCATCATCATCCTGTCAGGCGGCGCCATGGGGATGATCTTTGCCCTCCAGATGGTTTCCATGCTTCGGATTTTTCAGGCCGAGATCGGCGTAGGCGCGGCGGTGTCCATTGCCCTTTCCAGGGAGCTTGCGCCGGTAATTACCACCCTCATGCTCATCGCCAAAAGCGGCTCGGCCATGGCAGCGGAACTGGGGACCATGAAGGTGACGGAACAGATCGACGCCCTGGAAGCCATGTCCATCAATCCGGTTCATTACCTCGTATTGCCCAAAGTAACGGCGTCGATCCTGGTGTTTCCCGTGCTGACCCTCCTGGCCAACGTGGTCGGGATTCTTGGGGCCTACATAATTTCGGTCCATCTCTTTAGCGTGGATTCGGCGGGTTATACCGACTATATGTTTGACTTCCTCAGTCCCAGGGATATTTATTGCGGTCTCATAAAGTCCGTGGTGATGGGGCTCATGGTCACTACCATCTGCTGTTTTAACGGCCTCAGAACCAGCCAGGGCGCGAAAGGCGTGGGCGACAGCGCTACCAGAGCGGTGGTGGTATCCTCGATCTCCGTTCTGGTAGCCGATTATATTCTTACCACCCTTATGCTGCGCTATATTTATTCATGATGGAAATCTATGGAAGTTTTTCATGGAAATTTAATGAAGAACGAATAAAAATTTAAAGAATATTAAAGAAAATGAAGATTGAAGAAACCGTCAGACCCATAATCAGAACCGAAAACCTCCGCAAGGTCTTCGGCGAAAACCGGGTATTGGAAGACATCACCCTGACGATACCGGAAAAATCCCTTTGCGCCATCATTGGCCAGAGCGGTACGGGAAAAAGCGTCCTCATCAAATCCATTATAGGAATGCTTAAGCCCGACGGCGGCCGGGTCTGGTTTAGGGACAAGGAACTAACCGCCCTCAGTGACGAGGAGCTTATCCCTTTACGAAAGGCTTTCGGCTATTCCTTCCAGAACGCGGCCCTCTTCGATTCCATGACCATAGGGGAGAACCTGGCCTTCCCCTTAAAAGAGGTGCTGAGGATACGCAGCCAGAGGGAAATAAAAGAGAGGGTGAGCCAGCTTCTTGAATGGATAGAGCTTCCGGGTATAGAGTCTAAGAGACCCGATGAATTATCGGGGGGTATGAAGAAAAGGGTCGGGGTAGCCCGCGCCCTTATTACGGAACCGGAGGTGCTCTTTTTTGATGAGCCTACGACCGGGCTTGATCCGGTGCTTGCCGAAACCATCAATAACCTGGTAGTCCGGGTAAACAAGGAGCTGCATATTACCTGCGTGATGATAACCCACGATATTCCGGCGGCCTTCAGGATTGCCGGCAAGATCAGTTTTCTCGATCGCGGTTATATCATAGCCGATGGAAGGCCGGATGAAATTGCCCGGTCCGGACACGGGATGGTACGGGATTTTATCCGTATTTCTTTCAACGAGTTAAGCCTATGAACATAACCCGGTATGTAAGAATCGCGCTCTTTTTCGTTGCCATTGGGACCGCGGGAACCGGATACATCGTTCTTTCCGCCGACGGGTTAAACTCGTTCAATACCAAAACTTACGAAGTGGTTATCCCCGATGCCACGGGGCTTTCGACCCGCTCCAAGGTGTATCTTGCGGGGGTGGCTGTGGGCAAGGTCAAAGAGATTGTGCTTACCGGAAACGAAGCCTGTCTTAAAATTTCCCTGCTCAAAGACGTTGAGATCCGGCAGGACGCGACGCTGTCCCGGAAATCGTCTTCCATCCTTGGGACTTCGGTGCTTGCCCTGAACCCGGGGCAGGAAAGTTCTCCCATCATTCTTCCGGGAACCAGAATAGGCACGGAGAGCGCCGCAGGGGATATGAGCGGCATCATCAAAATGGTCGAGGAGATGGGCGGTCAAATATCGGGGATTCTCGATGAATTCCAAAAAAACCAGATGGCCCTCCTTGCGGTCTCCCTTGAGACCTTTAATTCCATAGCCGGGAAGATCGACAGCCAGTCGGACGACCAACTGGAAAAAATATCCAGGATTCTGGAATCCACGGCCCTCATCACCGAAAGAACCGAGCGTATTTTAAGCAGGAACGAAGAAGAGATAGATTCTTCCATAAGCGATATTCGGGGAGCCCTGTCGAACATACGGGACATCACCGGCGAAATACGTGAAGGCCGGGGGAACCTGGGCCGTTCCGTGTATGACGACAGGCTCTA
>JAIRNJ010000141.1 GCA_031258115.1 Treponema sp.
CATAGACATTGCCGAACCTCCTGAACGTATATCCGTAACAATAGGCTCTATTCCACCTTTAACAGTAAGATATTACACTGCCTTCCGGTTTTTGTCAACACAAAACATCGTTATTGCCATCAAGTGCTTGAATAGTTCCCTGCCCATTGAAGTTGAAGTTTTGGATTAAGGTTTTGGAACAGGCTCAATTATAATAGATGCTGAACTGAACTTTTCCGTCAAAGGAGACTTCGGGGCCAAAAAAGAGGCGGCCCGCGGGAGTTTCAAGCTGAAGTCCTGTCCTGATCCCGCCCCGCCATTGTTTGAACTGCTCTAAACTGTTAATTTGCTGCCATACGCTTCCGCCCCGGAGTGTAAGATTGAAAAAACTCTGTATGCCGAATAGGTTGGAGAGGGGTTTTATCTCCTCAAGCCATGTGAGGCCCAGAATCAGCCTGTTTCGCCCCAGTATCGCATCCCCCGAATATCCGGGAATGCCGTTTTTTCCGGCAGGGCTGAGCAGAGTCCACTTTGATTCAAGTTCTCCCCTGTAAGAGGCAAAATCTGCATCTGAGATAAAGCTCCGCCAGGGATGGACCACCCAGGCCTTCCTGCCGGAAAAATCGAGCCGTTCATACCAGGGAAAGGTATTATCTTCCCAGAGGCGGCTGCCCGCAAAGGGAAATTCAATGGAAAGCAGCCATTTTGTATTGTACAAAAAGCTAAAAAACAGGGGCTGGGTAACATTGAGAGTATCATAGCCCATATCAATGCCTGCCGAATGGAGGCCGCCCTTATAGGCCAGGCCGCTCTCCTTATTCTCATACCAAAGGGGTTTATAGAGGTACATGGCCGACATTTCAAAAAAATTCGCCGGCCTAAAGGTCAGATGGACTTTTGTATCCAGGAAACCAAAGGAAGATAACTCCCTGTCACTCTTAAAGGAGCTGATGCTTGAGGTATAATAGGCTCCTTCTACGCCCAGCCCCAGGGCAAGCAGGGTCGAAAGTTCCCTGCTATATGCAAGGGAAGCTGCCGGGCCCTGAGTATCGGCAAATCTGTAGGAAAGACCGGTCGATAAAAGGGACTTGGATAGAAGAAGATCCCTAAAATTAAGATTTATATAATTGGTCATCCCCAAACGGCTGTTTTCGCCCCAGCGGACTTCGGCGTCCATGGCAAAAGAGAAATCATTTTTCCGCTGCCGGGTTTGTACTCCCGTAAGCACCAGCACATATTTCCCGTCCTCTGCCTCCAGGTGATACCCAACACTCTCAAAATTCCCCCGCCGGCGGAGAATCTCGATTACCGCTTCCAGTTGGGAAAAATCCACCGGTTTATCAAAGAATCTTTCAAACAGGGCATGGAGGTATTTCCGGGAAAAGCGCAGTTCGGCGGTTTTTTCATCCTCCGGCAGACCGTCAGCGCCAATCGATACAAGCCGTATCCCGGAAAAAACCGGCTCGGGAAGATCCCGGTAGCTGCCCGCGCGGCGCCAGTCTTTCTTTTCCAGAGGGCGGAATTTCTTAATTTCCGCGGCCAGGGACAATAAGGCCTCCATACTTTCCATGGAACGGGTATTTTTCTCGCCCTTGTCGATTATGGCCTGGCTTTTTGCGAAATCCGTCCAGAAAAATTCGCTCAAGTCCATATCAAGCCGGTAGTCTTCCCTGCCTGAGGATTCATTCGACACGACACTGGCACTCTGAATCAGCCGGATGGTTTGATCGGCCACCACGCCGATATTGTCGATCTCCTCCGCCTTCCGCGGGGCAAAGGAACCGACATCCACGTCGATGATGATATCCGCTCCCCATCCCAGGGCCAAATCAACCGGATTATTGTTCAAAATAGCGCCGTCTACCAAATATGTTCCCTGTAGGGGAACCGGGGGAAAAAGCAGGGGAATGCTCATGCTTGCCCGCATGGCCCGGTAAAGGATCCCATGATCGAGGGGAATTCCGTTCCCGTTGGCAATATCCACCGCAATGGCCCTGAAGGGCAGGGGTAAATCCTCAAAATCCTCCCGCATTGAAACACGGTACACAAGACGGGAAAAGAGAAGTGTAATATTCTGATCCGGCAGAAGCCCCTTTCTGTCCCCTGTTCCGCTGCGGTCAAAGGCCAGGGTAAAAAGAGGATTCCGCTCTTCCAGAAGACTCTCCGTGCGGCCGGGCCCCTGGTTAAGAAAAGTTCCGGCCCAGTTGATCCGGGAAACGGCGGCTTCAATGTCTCCGGGAGAATATCCTGCCGCATAAAGAGCGCCGACGAGACTGCCCATGCTGTTTCCGACAACCATGTCCACCGGGATTCCAACCTCTTCCAGAACCTTGAGAAAACCCACATGGGCGAATCCCAGGGCCGCTCCGCCCGAAAGAACCAGGGCGATTTTCGGCGGCGTTCCGGACAGAGAGAATTCCGTTACATCCGCCTCCTGCGCAGGCAGGGGGAGGACGCCCAGCAGGGCCAAAAGAAGAAAGACTGAAAAAAATCTGCCTCTCATAATTGTACTATTCATCTAGGAGCCTGTTGCACTTGTTGATTTTTGTGCCACCAGTGGCCCAAAAATCTCGATTATCCGGCGTCCTTTGGCAGTTTGCAGAGTAAAAAATCGCCTGATCGGCGATTTTTGGAGGT
>JAIRNJ010000077.1 GCA_031258115.1 Treponema sp.
TGGAGATTGCCCGGAATATGAAAAGCCTGGGGCTTTCTCCGGAACTGATAGAAAAGGCTGCCGGGCTTTCCGCTGAGGAAATAGCGAAACTATGATACCATCTGAAGCGGGCTGCATACATGGGGCCCATACCGGATGTATCCGGCAGAATGAAGAACCCAGGCTTGCGAATTAGCGGACAATAATCCCCCTTTTAGGCTTTCTTCCTGAAGCGGGCCACATACATGGGGCCCATGCCGGATCTGTCCGGCAGAATCATGCGGCCCAGGGGGCTTGCCTCTCCTTCGGGGAAACCGGGGAGATCCGGTTCAACAGTATCGTTGTACTTTTTTAGAAGCCTCCCGGCAACTCCTTCGTTTTCTTCGGGATTCAGGGAACAGGTTGAGTAGACCAGGGAGCCTCCCTTTTCCAGCAGCAGAAAACATGAGGAAAGCAGGGCCCACTGACGCTGCGCAAGAAAGCGCGGCCGGCCCGGTTTCCAGGCCATATATGCCTTTTGATCCTTGAGCACATGCTCTTCGCTTGAACAGGGTGCGTCAAGCAGTATTGCGCAGAAGCGGCCCTGCTCCGATTTGCGTCCCCCCTGGGCGGCGGCGTCAAAACCGGAAACCCGGAGGCGGCTTCTTGTTTCCGGGAACAGGTGCTTGTCAAGGACTTCCGAAAGGCGGCGCCTTCTTTCCGCGGAGAGTTCGTTGCAGAGAAGCTGAGGGCCGCTTTCCGGGCGGCCGCGTTTCAAACGGCTTGCGATGACAAGGCTCTTGCCGCCGGGAGCCGCGCAGGCATCCAGTATCAGCCCTTCGGCGTCAAGACGCAGAGATTCTGCCGCCAGTACGGAAGCCCTGTTCATGCAGTAAGGGAGGGCGAGCCCTTCGGCATAGGGGAAAGCAGTAACACTGTCAAGCAGGCTCTCTCTCAGTTTTTTCCAGCGGCCGCCGTAGATATTCCGATACCAGGCTTCAAAATCCTCATTCACTGTCATGAAGGCCTGAGAACAGGAACTATGGGGGCCGTAAGCTCTATGGCGGCAGGGAAATCTTCTTTGGTAAGAAGCACCGTTTCTCCGTCCATCTGGGCCAGAATCGGATATTCGCCGCGGAATTCCATGCATGCGGCACTGAGGAGGATTGATTCCTTATAGCGGATATGCTCGCCGGTTTTGAAAAGCCCCTTGAGGGCAATTTTACGGAGCAGAGGCATCTGTTTTACCACGCAGACATTCCTGTCGTCGGGGAGAATCCTGTTGTGGGAACCGTAGGTTCTGTGTCCCGAAGCTCCCACGGCCAGGAGCAGCACTTTTTCCCGGAAGTTCTGTATCTCCGTTCCTTTTTCATCAAGAGCCCGCACATCCATATAGTCTACCCGGTAGATCCTGTCATAGAGCAGGGCGGCAATATCGACCCAGAGCTTGTATGAATCTCCGGGGAATTTTCCTTTCATCTTGTTGGTCATGTGGGTAACAAAGGCGTCAAGACCCACCGAGAGGATATTGAAGGCAAGGAAGGGGCCTTTGGATGTTGCGGTGCGGAGCCTCAGTGCCCGTGCCCGGTCAATCCTGACAGGTTCGACGAGGAGATTCAGGGCGTCTGCCAATTCAGCCGCATCGGCCCCGTCATTCCCCGTACCCATGGGAAGTCTCAGGACGGCACAGTGGGAAAGTGTTTCCGGTTTGGCCTGGAAGAGGCTGGTAAGTACTTCAAGACTTGTGCCGTCCCCTCCCGCGGTAATGATGAGGTGGAAGGGATGCCGCCCCGTCACGGCTTTTTCCCCGGCCTCAATTTCATCGATAAGGGCGGCGGCGATCTTCGAAGCGTGCCCCGGGCCCGTGGTGAGTATCAGTCCGGGGGCAGGGCCGCCCTTTTCCTTTGAACAGAGGGAAGCTCCCGCCTGCCTCGCGGGAAGAGACGCCGCCTTTGCCCTGTAAAGCTTCAGGGTTTCCTCATGGCGCCGCCATCGCTTCTGAATGACGAATCCTCCGGCTTTTGGGTTGGTAATGATCGTAAAGCGGAGAACCCTTCCCGGCGCTGCAAGACAATGTCCGCAAATTTCCGCCATGGAAGCAGCGAAAAATTCAAAGTCCATATATACAGAATACCCCCGCTTTGATCAATTTACAATGTGTTTTAAGCCCTTTGGGATTAAATCTTACAATACCGGTTAAATCCTCGGGATTGAATCTTCCAGCTTGTACACGTCTTCCACGCCGTCCACCAGAATGGCGCCCATGCCGGCTTCAAGCGATGGAAAGAGATCGATGTCGTAACGGTCGCCTATCGAAACGCAGGAAGCCGCTTCGGTTTCAAGTATTTCGGCAGCCTTGAGGTAGAGGCTCTTGTGGGGCTTGGGGATACCCAGGGTATCGAGGCCCACGATGCGGGAAGAGGGAAAGAATTCCGCGGTTCCCAGGATGCGGAAAGTCCTCAGTGCAACGGACACGGTATTGTTTGTTACCACAGCCAGTTTATAGGAACGGGCCAGCCTTTCCAGGGTTTCCCGAAGGCGGGGATCGGGCTTGAGGTACAGTTCCGGTTTGTAATCCTCTTCCCGCCAGCGGATGTTTTCCGCCATGCTGACCCCGTAGTCCAGGATCACCTTGCTGAGGGAGATCGTCTCCCCGCCGTGTTTCTTTGCCCATTCGGAACGGTAGACATCGGTTTCCCCCTTCATTTCCTCAAAAGTCTTCCCGTATCGTGCGGCAAGCCTCAGCAAAAGGGTGTCTACCTGACTTTGGGCATAGACCGGGTGGGAGTAGAGGGTCATGTCCATATCAAAGAGAAGGGCTTTGGGCTTTTCCGGCAGACGGTAGATCTTCATTCCCCTTCCGAATCGAAAAGACTGTTTTGCAGGGGCAGGGGAGGCTGGGAATCCGCCAGGAGTCTGGTGATGATCTCCCGGTTATCCAGCAGGGAGGAAATCGACTGGTTCTGGTGAAGCCGGGAAATGGTCTGGGCAAAGAGCTTGGAAATATTCACACTGATATACCACTCTTTTGTGAGCACCTCTTCCTGGTAGATAGCATTGGTACCGATGATCCGGTAGAAAAGCCCCTCCCGGTATGCCGCATCAAAGTACTTGATCGCATCCCCGGAAAAGAGAGGAAGGCTGATTGCCGCAATTACCTTGCCCGCTCCGCTTTCCTTGAGCATCTTCATACCCTTGAGGAGGGTGCCGCCGGTACCCAGCATATCATCGGCCATGAAGACTGTTTTTCCCCGTACATCCCCCAGAAGTTTAAGCTCCGTAATGTTACTCTCCTGCGCGTTCCTGCTGAGCTTGGAGTAGTCCCGTTCCTTGTAGAGAAGGTTGAGGGGCTTTTTGAGGGCATTGGCATAGAATTTATTCCGGTCTACCGCCCCGGTATCGGGGGAAACCACGACAAAATCGTCGTTGAGAATGCCGTCCATCATGGAAAGGCAGCGGATTGTCTGGTAGCTGGCATGGAGGTTTTCGAGCCGCATACGGTTGAAGGAAAGCACGATGTCCCTGGAATGAATGTCCAGGGTGATGATGTGATTCACCCCGAGACTTTCAAGGATCTTTCCCACCCGGCTGGCGGTGAGACCCTCCCGTCCCTTGGCCTTGTGCTGCCGGGCATAGGGATAGGTGGGGAGCACCAGGGTGATATGCTCAGCCCCCGCGTGTTTGGCCGCGTCCACGGTCACAAAAATGGTCATCAGATGGTCATTAACCGAGAGGATACGCTTGTCACTCCCCTCGGAAAAATTCACCGGATAGCGGTTCTCCACATCCTGAACGATATAGATGTCTCTTCCCCGGATCGATTCGAGGATCTCCGCCTTTATCTCTCCGTTGGGGAAGTGGGTAAACCGTGCCGGAACCTTAAAGCTGGGAGTACGGCATTTACCCTTATCCTGGCCGCTGTGAAGGGAATGGGAAATTACATCATTTACAAAATTGATGCGGCTTCCCGCCGTTTCCATATCCAAACAATAACGCCTTGCCAGGGCTACGGCCTGCTTTTTGAAACTGTGGCGGTACATCTTTTTGAGATGGTTTATCATCTCGTCTGCAAAGACTTCACCGCCGGGACATGCAAGAACCGCCAGATTTGCCGACATAGTTTGTTCCATGGATGTCTGATCCTGCCACGGAAGGCCCCTCCGGGTCAAGAGAATACATTTTACTTAGTGTCTGTCCACAAAGCCGGTTACTTTGCGGACAGATTATTTTAAGGTAGTCGCGGCATAAATGCCGAGTCTATAATGTGTCTACATTATAGACAGACACTACTTAGTCCGCCTTCTCAAGCATGGCCAGGCAGGCCGCCGCCGCATCGGCGATGTCCCTGTCGTCCGGGTGCCTGGCCGCTTCGTCGTAGAGGGCGGCGCTCTTACCCGTGGGATAGTGGGGGTTATCCTCCGGGAGCTTCCTGAAGGATTCGATGAGGGCGGGGTCGATCTTCCCCTGGACGAGGAAGGAACCCAGGCAGACATTGCCGGCGGCGGCCCGCTCTTCGGCTTTTTTGGCGCAGGTCCTGGCGTGCATTGAATCCCGCGGGGCCCCCAGGGTGCCAAAAAGCCCCAGCGTCTGCCCCTTGAGGCCGTCAATATAGGCCGCGGCCCCGGCATCCATATCCCCCTGGTCGAGCCAGAAGCCCACCAGGTTCCAGTCCGCCGGCTCGGGGTTTTCCTCCACCGCCGCGATACGGACATCCGGATTTTTTTCCTGAAGGACTTTCAGAATCCCTTCGGCCACTTTTTTCGTATTCCCGGTCTTGCTGGAATACACGATAAGCCCTTTCTTCGCTGTGTTCATGCACCGTCTCCCTTTCATTCAGGTAAAAATTATAACCCGTTTTTCTCATAGCTTTTCAAAGTTTCCCGCAGTTCAAGGATGCCGTCGAAGAGACTGGGTGAGGGGCGCAGGAAGAAGCGGGAGGGAACCACGGCGAGGTTACCTTCACGGCCGGCGCGGGTGTTTTTGACCGCCGAGTCCACGGCGAGGATATCTTCCGGTTTGGCCAGCATCATAGAACCGAAAAGAAAGTCCGGGTTCTGAACGAGAAGGTATTCGGTGGAAAGAATGGGCTGGGCCGCAGGGAGCCCGGCGGCGATGTTCTCGACGCCCAGCAATTCCAGTACCTCCCCGGCCAGGGAGTCGCCGGTAAAGGCCATAGGCGGATTGGCGGAGTAGAGAATAGCCCCTTTAAGATGTAAAGGCCGCTGTTCAAGCTCCGTTTTCAGGGCGGAAAGTTTCGCCCGGTCCTGCCCGGTCAGCGCCGCAGCCGCTTCTTCCCTGCCGGAAAGGCGGCCCAGGATGATGGTGCCGTTAAAGATGTCTTCCACCGAGTTGGCGCCGTGGATAAGGGCGTTAAGGCCCCGGTCCCGCAGATCGGCGATAAAGGCGCCGTTCATGGCGTTACCCAAAACGAGATCCGGCTCCGCGGCAATAATGGCCTCAAGGTTGGGCCGGGCGGAATTCCCCACGGTTTTAAGGAGTCTGGTTTTTTCCACCGGGGGAATACTGTCCCGGCTGTCCATGACTGCGGCGATAGAAGCTTCACCGCCTATCATGTAGAGGGTTTCCACAGCGCCGGGGGAAAGTATCACCATGCGCCCGTACTTCCGCAGGGGGACATCGTTGCCTTCAAGGTCGATAAGGTACTGGCCGCCGTTTCGGGTTTCGGTATGCCAGAACAGGAGCTTGCCCTCCGGAGGCGCTTCGGCTACCGGGGGCACGGTTCCCTGCCGGGACTGGGGGCTTAAGCCTCCGGGGTGACCGGAAGGCTGAGCTCCCGGCGCGTTTTCACCGGCCTTTTGTCCGCCCGCGAAAGCGTGGGCAGCCGCCAAACAGATTAACAGCGCGGCGGTGAGCAAAGATCCCGTTGCGCCTCTCCCCGCATTTTTCCTGTCGGTTTTTTTGATGTTCATCATTGCTATGTTCTCCACCGAAAAAATATGTTATAAGCAACTAACATCATAGGGTATTTCAAATAATATGTCAATTCTCCAGAATGGTGATCTCCACCCTCCTGTTGCGGGAACGGTTCTGCTCCGTATCGTTGTCCGCAACCGGCCTTTCCGCCCCGTAGCCCCTGACAACAACTCTGTCCGCCCCGCGGACTTTTTTGCCGATAAGGTACTCCGCCACCGCCGCGGCCCGTTCCCGGGAAAGTCTGTTCCGGCCTTCGGCAGTACCGGCCAGGGCGGTGTGCCCGGCAATCAGTATGTCCCGTTCCGGATAATGCAGCAGAATTTCTGCGATCCTGTCAAGTTTTGATTTTTCCTGCTGCAGTAATACTGCCGAATCCGCCTGGAACTGTACGTTTTCAAGGCTGATCGTTATCCCCTCATCATCCACCCTGACCGAGGCATCGGGAATATTAAGGTTGTTGATTTCCTCGGCTATCCGGCCGGCCACCCGGTTCTTGTCCATATCTTCCGATTCCAGAAGCCTTGCCTCGGCAGCGCCCCGGTACTCTACGATTCGCCCGGTGGAAAGTTCAAAGATCATTCTGAAACTTTCGGTATAGGCGGCGGCCTGACCCGTCTCCCTGTCCCAGTAGACTATCTGATCCGAAGCGCCCATGATCCTCATGGGCCATGCCCTTCCCCGTACCGCCGGCATTTCGCTTAGGATACGGTAGGAAACGGAAAAAGCCGGGTAGTTCCTGCCCTCCCATTCGCGTTCTCCCAGATACATATAGTCCGCGTTAAAAGGGATGCGGTAGGGCTCCTCTATGCCGAAGCTGTCCCGGAAATCGTGCATCTCATGGCCTTCGGCAGTCCAGGTTTCGCCGGGTTTAAGATCCCTGCCCGGGAAAACCGGCACATTACGCACCACCGGCATATAGTATTTTTTTTCAATATCAATATAGCCCATGGCATCCCGGACAAAGACCGAATCATACTCCCTTGACCACTGGAAACTCCTTGCGTTCCCCGCGCTTCCCAGGGTCCTTTCGGAAGTCTGGAACACCGCCTCATGCCGGCCCTTGCCGTCTATGGCTCCGGTAACCTTTACCGCAATACGGTTGAGTATCTCCGATCTGTGGCTGAGCCTGTAGTCCAGGTATACATCCTCTTTTACGGTTGAAAGGATGCGGTATGTGTCTCCCTCCCGGTATCTATAGGCAAATTCTTCGGCGCCGCCGGGAATGCTAAGGCCGAAAAGGATACAAGACCAAAGAAAGCAATAGATCCATTTTTTTCTCATACAACCTCCACGGTAATGCCCATATCCTCCATTATTTTTACCCATGAGTCTTCAATATTACTATCGGTAATTACCGTGTCCATCTTGTCCAGAGACGCAAAATAAGCCGGCCTGATACGGCCGAATTTCCGGGAATCCGCCGTCAGTATCTTTTTAAGGGATGAATTGATGCAGGCCTGCTTGACGTTGACTTCATACTGGTTGGCGCAGGTAAGTCCCAGTTCCCGGCTGATCCCCGCGGCGGAGAGAAAGAGCTTGGTTGCCCTGATCCGCTGTATCAGGCTGATCGTTTCCACCGATTCAAAGAGCTGGGTATTGCTGTGGTAGTAACCGCCGCCCATGATGAGGTTTTCGATATTCTTCTTGCAGATCTCCGTAAGGGCGTTCATGGTAAAGCAGAGCGCGGTGATGGGGTGATCCATGGGTATATGCCTGGTGACGCACTCCGTAGTGGTTCCTATGTCTATGATGATGATATCCCCGGGAACCACCATGCGGGCCGCCGCCTTCCCTATACGCTCCTTTTCCGTATTGCTCACCGCTTTCTCCAGGGAGAGGTGGTAATCCCGCTGCTGGCCGCCCTGGGCGGGATCGGTCCTGAATATGGCCGCCCCATGGATCAGGGAGATGATATTTTCCCGGCGGAGTTCTTCCAGATCCCGGCGGATGGTCATCTCGGAGACCTTGAGACATCCGGCCAGTTCCTTGATGGAAGCCCCATTCCGTTCCCGTAAAATTTCTACAACCCTGCCGAGCCGCTGAATTCTGTCTTTCATAAGCTTTCCTTTTTCAAATAACACATTTTTTGTTATTATTATAACATTATTATTGATATCTCGTCAATTATTACCAAAAATCTGAAAAAAACAAATTTTTTCAAAATAATGTTTGACTTCTTTCAGGGCCGGTGTTATTGTAGTAACAAATAATGTGATTATATTCACAATTGAGAGGGTTTATATTCATGGATAAAGAAAAACTCTGGTCTTGCATCGATCATACTCTCCTCAAACCGACAGCCGGCTGGGAGGCGGTTCGGACTCTCTGTGATGAAGCCGAGCGCTACCATGCCGCTTCGGTATGCATCCCCCCGGTTTTCGTCGAACCTGTCAAGAAGGCATACGGAAACCGCATAAGGATCTGTACCGTAATCGGTTTTCCCCTGGGCTACAATACCACCGCGGTAAAAGTTGCCGAATTGCGGGAAGCCATTGATAAGGGCGCCGATGAATTGGACATGGTGATCAACCTGGGGCTCGCTGTGTCCGGGGACATCAGGGGAGTTACCACGGAGATTAAGGCCCTTCGGGACGCTTCCCCCGGCAAGATCCTCAAGGTGATCATAGAGACCTGTTACCTTTCAAAAGAACAGAAGATCGATCTGTGCGCCTCTGTCGGTGAAGCGGGGGCAGACTATATCAAGACTTCCACAGGTTTCGGCCCGGCAGGGGCCAGCCTTGAAGATGTGGAACTCTTTGTAAAACATATCCGTCCCGGCGTCAGGATAAAAGCTGCCGGCGGTATCTCCACCCTGGAAGATCTGGAGGCCTATATCAAAGCAGGCTGCAGTAGAATCGGTACCAGCAGGGGAGTAAACATTTTAGGAGGAGTATGATGGCACTGGATCTTACCGTAGAAGGAAAACAGTATCACATTCGCTGCAAGGAAGGGGACGTAGGACGCTATGTGTTTCTGCCCGGCGATCCTTTCCGCACGGATCTGATCGCATCGTTTCTGGATGATGCGAAGCTTGTGGCCCACAACCGGGAACACAAGACATGGACAGGTTATCTTGACGGGGAGAAGGTTTCGGTTACCTCTACCGGCATGGGCTGTCCTTCCACCGCCATTGCCCTGGAAGAGCTGATTAAAATCGGAGCGGATACCTTTATCCGCATCGGGACTGCCGGCCGGGTTTGCGACGCATCCTACGACGAAACCCTGGACGGAGTGATCTGTAATGCGGCTGTCCGGGACGAAGGCACCACGATTCACTATATCCCCGTCGAGTATCCGGCCATAGCGGATCGTCATGTGGTGGCCGCCCTGGCGGATGCCGCAAAGGCCAGGGGCCTCAACTATATAGAAGGTATCTCCCAATCCAAGGATTCTTTCTACGGTCAGCATGAACCTGACAGCATGCCTGCCGCCGCCCGGCTGCATGAACGCTGGGAGGCATGGCGGAGGGGAAATGTGATGTGCTCCGAAATGGAGACGGCGGCGCTTTTTGTTATTTCCAGTATCCGTTCAAAGCGCGCCTCCGCGATCATGTCCTTCAAGAAGATGGAGGATACTATCCAGATAGCCTGCGATGCCGTCAGGTTATTAATCAAACAGGACGGGGTAAAATAGTATGGCTTTTTTTGAACCTTCCGATTTAATGTATCACATCAGGATGCGCAAGGGGGATGTGGGACGCTATGTGTTTCTGCCCGGCGATCCTTTCCGCACGGATCTGATCGCATCGTTTCTGGATGATGCGAAGCTTGTAGCCCACAACCGGGAGCATAAGTCCTGGACAGGTTATCTTGACGGGGAGAAAGTTTCGGTTACCTCTACCGGCATGGGCTGCCCTTCCACGGCCATTGCCCTGGAAGAGCTGATTAAAATCGGGGCGGATACCTTTATCCGCATCGGAACCTGCGGCCCCGTCTGCGAGGCTTCCCAGGATCCTTCCCTGGATGCGATTATCTGTACCGGCGCTGTCCGGGACGAAGGCACCACGGTACACTATATTCCCGTTGAATATCCCGCGGTTGCGGATCGTCATGTGGTGGAGGCTCTTGCCAGGGCGGCAAAGGCCAGGGGCCTTAAAACCCTGGAAGGCATTTCCCAGAGCAAGGATTCTTTCTACGGCGAAGTAGACCCCGACTGCGCTCCCGACGGCGCCAGACTGAAACAGCGCTGGGAGGCATGGAAGAAGGGAAATGTAGCGGCCTCGGAGATGGAAGCCGCGGCGCTTTTTATTATTTCCAGCATACGGGGGAAAAGAGCCGGCGCAATTCTCAACTGCAATTATCATAAACCAAAGCTGATGGAATGTATCATCGGCGCGGCATGTGACGCTGTCAGGCTTCTCATCAAAGAGGATCAGAAAAACTGATGCAAATTCAACAAGGGGCAGTATATGGGTGAACCGATCATACAGGTCGATAATTTTTCGTACATCTATCCCGATACCAGAATCAGGGCCCTGGACAGGGTTTCCTTTACCATCGAAGAGAATGATTTTGTCGGTATCGTGGGATGCAACAAGGCAGGCAAGTCCACCCTCTGTACGTCCCTGGTTGGAATTCTTCCCTATACCCTGGGAGGAGAATGGGAAGGCAACATCATTGTTGATAATGAAAATCTGGAAGACAGTAAAGGTACTTTTGCCCCTTCGGTGATCGGCGTAGTTTTTCAGGATGCGGAAAGCCAGTTTACCCAGGAAACGGTGGAAGATGAAATCGCCTTTGCCATGTGTAATTTCGGTTATGAATCTTCCGTGATGGAACAGCGGATTCGGGAAGCGGCCTCTTCCTGCGGAGTCTTTGAACTTCTTGACCGTTCCCCCTTCCGGCTCTCCGGGGGACAGCAGCAGCGTGTCGCCATAGCCTGCATGCTTGCCCTGCGGCCCCGGGTGATTATTCTTGATGAATCTACAAGCCAGCTTGATCCCCTGGGCCGGGATGAAGTATTCAACCTGGTAAAGAAACTGCACAAAGACGGAAGTACCGTCATCATGGTGGATCACAATATCGAAAAGATCGCCGAATATGCGGACAAGGTGATGGTGATGTATCAGGGAAAGATAGCGGAATACGGCGATACACGTTCTGTATTCCGGAAAAAAGATGTTATGGATGCCTGCAGGATACGTATTCCCCAGGTCAGCGCCGCTTGCCTTGAACTGGGCAAAACCGTGAACGGATTGATGCCCATCAATCTCGGGGAAGCCTGTACCGCATTCGGTATTGTTTCTGCGGAGCTTTCCCATGAGTGATGTGATCCTCCGGACGGAAAAACTGGTACATACCTATCCTACGGGAGTAACCGCTCTCAGGGAAGTTTCCGTCGATTTTTACAGGAATGATGTCGTCTCCATCGTGGGCCAGAACGGTTCCGGAAAGACTACCCTGGTGCGGCATTTTAACGGCCTCCTGAGGCCCAGTTCGGGTAAAGTGTATGTGGATGGGGAAGACGTATCCTCCAAAAGCGTCAGCGCCATGAGCCGCAAGGTGGGCTATGTGTTTCAAAATCCGAACCACCAGATCTTCTGTACCACCGTAAGGGATGAATTGGCAGTGGCGCCGAAGAATTACGGTTTCAGCCCCGGGGAAATTGAAGATAATATCGGGCGGGTCGTGGAACTCATGGGACTTGAACCGATTCTGAAAACACATCCCCTGACACTGGATTACACTACAAAAAAGATCGTTACCATCGCTTCCGTTCTGGTATACAACCCGCCGATCGTGATTCTCGATGAACCTACCGGAGGACTCGATCAGGCGGGCAGGGAGATGTTGAGCAAGATTATTCAGATTACCCATGACGCCGGCCATACGATGATTATCATTTCCCACGACATGGATTATGTAGCGGAAAATTCCCGGAGAATTATTGTCATGACCGGGGGTAAGATAATTCTTAACGACACTCCCTGGGTGATTTTTAATAACAAAGAGGTTATGAGGCAGGCGCAGATTGAGCCGCCCCAGATAACCCGGCTTGATTTGGCGGTAAGGGCAGATGACAACCCAAGCTTGAGCGTGGGCGCATTTGTTGAAAAATATCGAAACCGTAAAAACGTTTAGCAGGAGGACATTATGGCAATGAAATCAGTCGATGCTTCTACAGGAAAACTCAGGGTAACCTATATGGCTATCCTCATTCCCCTGGGAGTGGCAATCAACCTGGTGGGAGGACAGGCCGCATTGGCCCTGAAACTTCCGTTCTTTATGGATTCCATTGGTACGGCAATTATTGCGGCGATTATGGGGCCCTATGTCGGAGCTGTTTCCGGGATTCTGTTCAATATCATCGGTTCCATCATCAGCGGGAACCTTATGGCTTCTCTCTTCGGTATCTGCAACCTGGCAACAGCCTTTATTGTAGGCTTCATGGTCAGGGGCGGGAAATTCAGAACCCTTGTTCATGCAGTTATCGCAACGGTACTCGTTGCATTGGCAAACGCTATTCTGGGGGCGCCCATAGCGGTAGTGGTCTATGGCGGAATTCAGGGCGCCGGAGTTGACTTTGCCGTGGCAGGTTTCCTGGCGCTTGGGAACGATATTATGACGGCGGCCTTCCTGGCCAGGTTACCGATCAACCTGGTTGACAAGGGCATCGCAGTCCTCGTTGCCTGGCTCATCCTCAAGAGACTTCCGGCCAACATGCAGAGTCTTTCAGGCAAACGCTTCGGCAAGTGGGCCAAAGAAGGGGAAACTGCCGGGATACAGGCTTCTGCGGAAGCTCCGAAGACCGAAGAAAAATCAGAATAAGCGGGAGGCGGGGTATGATCCAGGTACGGGACAAACCGACATTTTTACGAAGACTCTATCCGAACACCAAACTCTGGATGTGCCTTGGTTTGACCATAACGGTGGTTGTCCTCGCCAATACATGGTATTCAATGGCAGTACTTGTCCTGGGTGTGTTTTTCATATTTAAGGAGAAGTACTACCTTGAATTCAAGGTTGTAGGCAGCGCTATTTTGCTTATGGCCTTTACCATGTTCCTCATTAACGGAACCTTAAATCCGGTAAACGATTTCACCAAAGACGCGCTGTTTGTGATACCGGTTCCGTTTTTGCCTTTTAAATTCTACCGGGAAGGTTTGCTTTACGCCCTCAGATATTTTCAGCGTATCGCTCCCCTCATGGCGGTACTCTTCCTGCTCTTCAGAACCATGAACATGACGGATCTGGGTATCTCCATGAACCGGGGCGGGCTGCCCTACCGGGCTTCATTTATCTTTATAACTACGTTTCAAATTCTACCCCAGTTGAGTAAAGAGATGCAGCAGATAATGGATGCCCAGAAGGCCAGGGGACTTGAAACCGAAGGGAATCTCTGGACGCGTTTTAAGTCCTTCATACCGGTCATGGTTCCCGTGGTTTCCAATTCGATCATGAAGGTACAGATGCAGGCCATAGCGCTTGAGACCAAGGGTTTCAACGCACCGGCCAAAAAAACGATCTACCGTGATTTGGAAATACGGGGAGTAGATCACTTTCTTAAATGGTTAAGCATCGCAGCTTCCGCAGCGGCTATTGTATACCGTCTCCTGGTAGTTTTCGTTATCAGATAAACCGGATTACATGAGTGTCCAGCAAGACCGGGAGATCTATTACCGGCGCAACTACATTGCCCTGCTCCTGGACGGATTTTTCTTCTCTTTCAGCGCCGGTTATTTTTCCCACACAACGGTTCTGCCGGTCTATGTTTCAAATCTGACGGCCAACAGTATCTTTATCGGCCTCCTGGCCGTGTTGTATTTTGGCCTTTCAAACGGCGCGGCAATCTTCTCCTGCGTTCTGGGCGTGAATGCCAAAAGTCCCAAATGGACAAGCGTATGGATCTGCCTTACGCAGCGAATCGGGTTTATTCTTATTTTTATTTCAACATTTGCGCTTCCCGGCAGCCGGAACATGGCTCTGCTTCTGTTCTTCTTTTCCTTTGCCACTTATGCGGTTTCGGCAGGGCTTGCAAGCCCGGTATACGGAGCGATGGTTTCACAAGCCATACACAGAAATGTTTCTTCGTTTTACGGATCTTACTACCTTGTAGGTTCCCTGGCGGGAGCGTTGGGGGCCCAGCCAATCAGAATCGTTCTTGAGAAATTTGATTTTCCGCAGAATTACCGCTGGCTCTTCCTCCTGGGCCTTGTAGTCGCCCAGTTTTCCACTTTTTCCCTGGCTCTGGGAGTACGGGAAGTCAGGGAGGATCACGGGAAGCGCCTCAATTTTTCCATGCTTCCCCATGAGCTGAAAAAGATACTCCGCAATAATACTGCGTACCGCAATTTTCTTGTCGTCAGAATATTTGCGGCCATGGCGGATATGGCCATTCCTTTTTATATCATCCGGGTAAAAAACCTTTCAGGCGGAACGGATGCGATTGTAGGGATAATGACTACCGCTCTCCTTGTCGCCGACATGCTAAGCAGCAAGGTTTTGGGCCGTATAGGGGATCGTTTCGGACCTGCGGTCATGGCCCGGATCGCAGTCTCTGCGGGAGTTTTGGCCTGCCTCCTGGCTGTTTTTCTTCCCTCTCCCCTCTGGGGCCTCCTGCTCTTTGTTTTGGTAAGCGCCGCCACCAGGGGGATGAACCTTGCCACCCAGGTAGCCAGCATCCACTACGCCGAACGCGGAATGGTGCCCATCTACACGGCTGCAAGCGGTATTATGGCGGCTCCCTTCTATGCGCTGTTCGCCCTTGGGGGAGGCTTCCTTTCCAACCGTTTTTCCGTCATTTCTGTTTTCTATGTATCCCTTGTTCTCTATGCCATAGCCCTGCTTATAAGCTTTTTTACCGTAAAAAAACGCCCCTTCGTTTCACCCTAAACCGGGGCTGTTCCAAAACTCAAATTTTGTAACAAGCTCAATTGACTTTTTTTCGTATTCGGAGTATAAGTATTTTCACCGCAGGAGGAAGCTCGTCTGCGGCATTTTAGGGCCATTTGCCGATATTATATCCGTAATGAAAAAAGGCGGTCTGGTTAGGTTTTCTATCAACATTGAAGGGGTAAATACCTATCGCTTTGATATTCCCAACGCCGATTATTTTGACCGGGCGTTTGCACAAATAGGGGGAGTAGCGGAGGAAAGTCCAGCGCCCAGACAGTTCGGTTACAGGCTGATGGGGGCGGAAGACACTTGGGAAGCCAGATAAGGAGTAGCCCCATGTCCAAACCCCATTCCCCGCCCGGGAACTCGCCTGCCTCGAAGAAGTCAAGTAAAATCCCTTGTCAAATCCCGCCCGGAGACGTAGAGTAAAATCCACTTTACCGGGTATGTCCTTTGGAGTCAAGTGTAAGATAGTCTGGTTTCCGGGAAATTATTAGGTAGAGCTATTTACACCTTTTTCCGCTTGTGGTATTATTATATATGACAGGGAAAAAACAGCCCCCGGAACCGAAAAAGGATAGAAAAGAAGGCGCCGCCACATGGATTGTGGCCGTTTCCGGGCTGATTGCCGCCCTTGCCGCCTTGATTTCCGCTATCGCCACCCTGATAATGGCGATGAAGTAAGGAAAGTAGATTTTCGTATTGACGTATGGATGTACGAGGCCATTAACCGGGAGGCCAAAGTAAGGGGCCTTTCGTTTTCTGAAATGGTAAATATATTTTTGCGGCAAGAGTTGGAATATCGCGGTTATACCGAAGGAAAGTATGACGCTAAGACCTATGGCATAGGCCGGGAAGCAGTAGACGGTTCCGGGGTGGAGCCTGCCGGAAAGATGGCGTAGGCCCTCCCTTGGGAGGGAGACGGATTATTCCGTTTCCGGGGGTTTGACCGTCGTCGGTAAGGGTTTTATATTTATAGCAGGGATCGGGAGGTTATGATGGAGACATTTTATCAGATACTGTCAGTTATCGGCGTTGCCGGGATTATCGGGGTCGGCGTCTGGGTGGGCGTTATCCAGACCAAAGTAAGCGCCCTTGACACCATCGAAGACGCCTCCAAGAAGGATCATGACCTGCTTGTATCCCATAACGGGGTTATATCGGATTTCAGGTCTGACCATGATTTGCTTATGGCCGACCACGACCTCTTGATACGGCTTGATGAAAAAGTCAGCCTGATACTCCAAAAGCTGGAAAGAGTAAATGGATAGACTTTTATTTTACCCTCAAATTATTTGTAGGTCTAAAGACTCAAGAGGTAGATTATGAC
>JAIRNJ010000134.1 GCA_031258115.1 Treponema sp.
AATTTTTCTTTTACCGGTAATGCCCTGAATATAGAAGATGCCATGTCGGTAACTGGAACCACAGATATAACAAATGACGGTATCTTTGCGGTGCTGGATACTGCTTCTCCAGGTTCTTATTCCATGGCTTCCGCAATAATTGCCGGAGCTGTAACTCTCGGCGGTAAATTGACGGTTTCCGGTGTTACCGTCAATAATGGTACTATCACTGCAGGGCCGGTAACAGGCGGAGCGGCGGCCGCAGAGTTTCAAGATAACTATTACGGAGCCGGAACTCTGGTTGGGAATACCTCTGAAAATCCCAGTCTTGTCTTTAAGGGGGGAGTAACGGTCTTTGAGCATTTTACCCATAATGATGATAAACTAATTTTTAGCCGGGGAAGCGATCAGTCTTTCAAGATATTAAGCGGTGTCTCTTTAAGCATCTCTATTGCGGATCTTACTCTTGACAGTCCCGGAGGGATTTTAAAGCTGGTAGATGATGTGGGAGTCCTTTTTTGTACCGATACTACAACTCCTTCCCATATCGTTCAAAACACTTCCGCCAACAATCCGGTTCTTGAAATCGCCGCGGGCGTTCTCGATCCAAACGGTAAATCCTGGACCATGGGAACCCGGATAGCGGAAACCGAAATCTTCCTCGGCAAGGAAGGAACCCTGCGTTTCAGCGGGGCTGCTCCCGATCAGACTGGCGCAGGCACCAAAAAGGAACTCATCGTCCGGGGGGACATGCTTCTGCAGGGCAGTTCCGGAACGCCTTTTAAGGTGGAATCGGCCATGGTTCCACCGGCATCGCCTCCTGCGGGTATTCCCGATTACAGGCAGACCGCCTGGATTAGCCTTATTGACGGAAACGCGCGTATCGGCCCGGGTTCCACCCTTGCCAATTCCGGTACCCATTTGGTTCACTTCAATGCCCAGGACTGGGGCACCGCTTCTGATCGCATTACGCTTTCCTGGGGCATTACGCTTAACTTCCAGGCCGATACTTTGGGAGATGTGTATCTCGACGCTCCGGTTCCCATTGGCGGACTTGCCTTTACAGGTTCTTCTACAGCCGAATCGGTACTGAGTTTCCGTTCGGATGTACACTTCCAGGGAAGCGTTACCATCGCCGAAGGCAGGACTATTGATCCTGTTCCCCCCGGCTATGCTAATTCTCCTGAAGAATTTATAACGATAGGTGGGACAGAGTATTTTTATAACCGCACGGTAATAGTAAACGGAAGCTGGATTAACAACCGCTCCGACGTGAAGCCGGGCTTCCGCAGCATGAGCCAGAACGCGGATTACGACGGAGACGAGACCCTGAGGGACGGAAGGCGCTCACGGGTAATTTTCAGGGGAAGGCAAACCTATATCGTGGGGAATTCGGACTGGTGGATCTTTGAGGCTGATGCAAATAACAATCCTAACTTCTCCGACGGTATGACGATCTTCTTCTCGCCTTTCCGGAATAACATGACCGGGCCTTTCCATATAGTAGAATATCTGTTCCGGGTTTTGGGGCCGGGCGGCGCTCCTGTTACTACCACTGTTCCTGATCCGGCCGGCAGCGCACAGTCGCTTGATTCGGCGGAGCACAGAAGTCAGTGGATCACCCTTTCGAAAATTTGGAACTGGCCTGATCCTAATTCCGGTAAGCCGGAGCCCTGGGATTATCCACACAAACTCTACCAGGATCCCGATCCTCCGGACATGACCAAGTGGAATCTCTGGCCCAACCGGGAAAAATTCTGGGACTTCGATCTGCGAAACGGCGCCAGGATGGATATTAACCGGGTGCGTATCTTCTACAGTCATTCTACACGTCGTATTCCCGTGCCGGGCCCCAATGATCCGGAGGGCAGGATAGTACAGGCGGATTCGGATCAGGGGCTTCATTATGAAACGCCTTCCGAGTTTTGGGAAGGTTACTTCGATGTAAACTGGATACGCATGGACAGTTTCTACTACAGTTTCACCGAAGATGCAAACCGCAACGGCAGAATCGATCGCATTCGTATTCAGGCTGCCTATGAGTTAATGGGAGAAGCCGAGGCATTCAGCGAATTTGATCTTGAAATTGAAGACTACGAGATTGATGCTTCACGGGGCTTCCGCGGTTACGAGCGGGTAGAGACAATGCCCAACCATGACGGTATCTATGTGTACCTCAAGGAAAAAGATTACAACGATACGGGCGCCCTTCTCAAATGGAAGGTTATAAAGAATGAAAGTCTCTTTGAGACAATCACCGGTTCTACCAGGATAGGACGGGTCAATGAGACTGGAGAAACGATAGATACGGTTCCTCCCAGGATTAACTATGCCCTGTCTCTTCCGCAGAGAAATCAAATTTTCCTTCAGGTGTCGGAGCCTCTGGTGAGTATTGCCGGTAAAGATATGTTCTTCTCATTTCTGCGGCTCAGCGATTCTTTTACCACGAGATTGAGGACGGATCAGGTCAGTAAGGTTTCCGAGACCGAATACCTTCTCCATCTGGATAACCCTTTAAGTCTTGAAGACCTTGCCACGGGAAACGCGGGTTTTTCCATCTCCGATGCCGCCGATCTTGCGACGCGGGCCTATGATGTGAATAACTTCTACCCCGATGCGCCCATGTACCCCTCGCCTACCTATCCTGTGAATTGGGATTACACAGAGTATAAACCGGCGCTCTACGAGGAGAGGCCGCCGGGCATCATGATTCCGCAAAACCGTTTCTTTGACGGCAGCGAGAATGATTCTAATCACGGTCAATCTCACCGGGCTACGGATATGCTCATATCCCTGCCCCCCGCATCCGCGGATGACAGCAACTACTTTGTATGGCCTGTCTGGGCGCGGGATAACGAAACCGCCCGTCCTGAAACTTCAGACTTCTGGTCCGCGCAGGGGACCGACTTCGGTCTTGTGTGGGAATTTACCGGCAGGGGAATTCTGCAGCACAGGGATATTACCGTCCAGGCCCGCCTCAACCCGGCCTTCTCCATTCAGACTGCAGGCAATACATACGGCTCTTACAGCATGGAACTCCACTATACCAATCCTCTGGATGAGTTCCGCTCCCGCGATGTCCATGGCCCCACCGGATTCTGGCTGCCGTCCTTCAGGTCCGAATGGCTGCACGATGCGGGGGCAAACAGGTATGACACGAGAACTGCGTATTCAAATCTGGTTCCCTGGCCGCATGCATCCCTGTACGGCGCCCATGACACCGGAGTTTCAGGCGGTCAGCCTGTGGACAACAACCGTATTCTTTTCAATTTCGGTCTCAACAAGGAGCTTTATCAGGATCGCAAGTACCTGGACTTCTTCTTCCTCTTTAGGGATGCTTCAAGCGGCGCCTCTCCCATGTATGCGGGAAGGCTTGACATGCCCAGGGGCGCCGAAGTTCCCGTAGACTGGTACAGGAAAGTAAAACCCTTTACCGTGGAAGTGCATACTACCACCATCCAGAGAGGCGGGGTAACGATACTCAACAATGTTATTAATCCTACCAGGGGAGAAGAGGTCTATGTTAACTATAACATGACCCGTTCCGGCAGGGTTACCATTCAGGTCTTTACCCTGGACGGGAATCTGGTAAGGTCTCTGCGCAGGGAGAACCGCCCCGCGGGCGAATACCGGGAATCCTGGGACGGAAAGAACAAGGGCGGAAGACCCGTAGCCAGAGGCATGTACTTTATTCGGGTAGTAGGACCGGACATAGACGAGATCCGCAAGGTAATGGTTGTAAAATAATGCCGGCAGCGAAAAAGGCGGCCTTTGTAGCGATTGTCGGGCGGCCTTCCGCCGGAAAATCAACGCTCCTCAACCGCTTATGCGGAAAGAAAGTGGCTATCGTAAGCCCTGTTCCGCAGACGACACGGAACGCCGTGAGGGGTATTGTAAACCGGGAGCAGGGCCAGCTTGTCTTTGTCGATACTCCCGGCCGTCATGTGTCCGAAAAAAAATTCAACAAAAAACTCATGGAAGTAGGAGAACGTTCCATTGAAGAGGCTGATATTGTCCTCTATATGCTGGATGCTTCCCGTATGCCGGCAGAGGAAGAAGAGGCTATTGTTTCGCTTCTGTCTCCCCTCAGGGAAAAGCTGGTGTTTGCGCTAAACAAGATCGACGCTCCCCGCGCGGACCCGGAGGCCATGTTGAATTTTCTCAACGAAAAGATCGGCCCGGTTGAAGGCGGACGTTTTTTTAAGATCTCCGCGCTGAAGAATGAGGGCCTGGAATCCCTGTTGGACTGTCTCTTTTCCCTTGCGCCGGAAGGAGACGCCTTTTACCCGGAAGAATTTTATACCGATCAGGAAGTGTCATTCAGAATTGCGGAGATTATACGGGAAAAGGCCGTGAGGCATCTCAGGCAGGAGATCCCCCATTCAATCTATGTTGATGTGGCGGATGCGGAATTAAAAACCCTTCCCGAAGGCGGACAGAAACTCTGGGTGCGGGCTTTTATCGTGACGGAACGGGAATCGCAGAAAGGCATGGTTGTCGGCAAGGGCGGCGCCATGATAAAACGGATACGGCTTGAAGCCCTCAAGGATCTCAAGCACATATTCGACTGGAAACTGGAACTGGATCTGCGTGTCAAGACCGCCCATGACTGGCGGCACAACGACGCCACCCTTATGCGTTTATTTAAGAACTAGCAGTTTGTTGCGCTTCGCGCGTAAAACCCCAAAAAAATCGCCGATCAGGCGATTTTTTACCCTGCAAACTGCCAAAGGACGCCGGATAATCGAGATTTTTGGGCCACTGGCGGCACAAAAATCAACAAGTGTAACAGGCTCCTGGGGAAGCGTGAACTTTTTATTCTGTTCATGTTGGCTCGTGTGGTCGTGGTTTACTTTCTTTAAAAACGTTTCTGTGGGAAGGCTCAAGTCCGGAAAATCTATTCGTAAAGTTTCAGTTCGCCTGTAATGAAGGATTCGGGTTTTGTTTTTCCTTTGGGAAGGATTATGATTGAGCCTTCGGGACCGATGCCCTGCAGTATCCCTGTCAACTCTTCGGCGCTTTCCGCGGCTCCGGGGAGGAAACGCACTTCTTCTCCCCTGCGGTAGAGCCGCGCCTCAAGACGCTCTTTCCAGGCGGAGCTTCCGTCCTCCAGTTCCGGGTAAAGACGGCAGAGAATTTTTTCCAGCAGCAAAAACGGGTTCAGCGCGTCCGCCTCAAAACGGTACTCCTTCAGGGCAGCGCCGATGCTTACCGCCTTGTCCTGCAGTTCCGGGGGAAAGGCGGACTGAGCCACATTCACCCCGATGCCTGTGTACACGGTTTTTCCATCGGACTCGGAAAGTATTCCCGCAACCTTGCGTTGCCCGGAAGGGAGGCTAATCATGATGTCGTTGGGCCACTTTACAAGAACCCTGCCTTCAAGGCGCGGGGCAAAGTCTTCCAGCGCAAGAAGCAGCGCAAGGGCTGCCCTCAGCGTAAACGCGGCAGGGATCTTCTCTATGCTCCCGAAACGGAGGAGGATCGTAAAGGCGAGACTTTCTCCCGCGCTGCCTTTCCATGAACGTGTCCTCGTGCGGCCCCGGCCTGCCTCCTGAAAATCCGCGCTGATAACCGTACCGTGCGGCGCTCCTTCCGCGGCAAGGCGGCGGCTTTCGTCCATGGTGCTGCCCACCCTTTCCTCATGCCATACCGGAGCGCCAAAGGGATTTTTAATGTCAAGCTGTTTCATCCTTCATGATGATAGCATGAGAATCGTTTCATGTCCGCCTTGAATTTTCAGGGTTAGCATTTTTTTTGCATATATGATATGCTGCATTCAGGAGGACGCATGAAACTGGTATGCCTTGATCTTGAAGGGGTACTGATACCCGAAATATGGATTGCATTTTCCGAAGCTGCCGGGATTCCCGAACTGCGGCGGACTACACGGGACGAAAGCGATTACAACAAGCTCATGCGTTTCAGGCTTGATATTCTTGAAAAGAATTCCCTCCGCCTGCCCGACATTCAAAAGGTTATCGGTACTCTCGATCCCCTGCCCGGCGCGGCGGAATTTACGGAGAAGATACGGGAACGAACCCAGCTCATCATACTTTCCGATACCTTTGAACAGTTTGCAAAACCGCTTATGGCAAAACTCGGCTACCCTACACTCTTCTGCAACAGTCTTGAAACCACCCCCGGCGGAAAAATCTGCGGCTACCGCCTCCGCCAGGAAAACGGAAAGCGGGAAGCGGTCAGGGCTTTCAAATCGATGAACCTGCAGGTTTTTGCCGCAGGGGATTCCTTCAACGATCTCGCGATGATCCGGGAGGCCGACGTGGGCTGTCTCTTCCGTGCCCCCGAAAAGATCCGGCAGGCCGAAAGCGATGTTCCCTGCGTGGATACCTATGAGGACTTTCTGTCACACATAGAAACGTTTTTAAAAAAATTAAACCACGAGTAAATGCCGGTACCCTGGCAGCCTGTTGCACTTGTAGGTTTTTCTCCCTACACCCTGCGGGTTCCGGTCAAAAAACCTTCGATAGACGGGCTGCTTTGGCAGTTTGCAGGGTAAAAAATCGCCTGATCGGC
>JAIRNJ010000159.1 GCA_031258115.1 Treponema sp.
GGTAGGGGAAACTTCCTTGTTGTAGAAATCGTAACAACGGAGAGCCAAATAGTGGGAGGCGGCCCCCTCCGCCAGGCTCCGGTTTTCATGAAAATCAATGCCGGGAAAGATGAGTTCCGTTTCCGCCTTGCGCTTTTCCCCGTCTTCCATGGCCCTGTTCCTGTTTACGGCGGGGAGATTTTCAAAATCGGCGTCCATGGCGGCAAACCAGCATTCAGGACATACGATAATCTGATAGGCCAGGGGATACACTTCCCCGTATTTGAGCGAAGGCTCATAGAGCCGGTGCAGTTCCTCCGTCAGCGCTCCTGCGATAAGCCTTCCGCTGCCGGAGAGCAGTTCTTCCTTGTGAAAACCCTTCCCGCAGACAGGACACTTATACTCTTTTTTTGAAAGAAAGGATACTTTAAGTTCCCGTTCTTCAGTCACCGGCATCCTCCAAAATTACCATGGCAATGGCATTGCCGTGTTCGTGGCTAAGGGAAACATGCACCCTGGAAGCGCCGCTTTCCTGCAGGGCTTTAAGCGCCGTCCCGAATACTTTTATTTCCGGTCTGCCGTTATGCCTGTTAAGCACCATGATATCCTTGAGTACGATGCCGAGAAACCCCGTCCCGAGCGCCTTGCCAAAGGCTTCCTTTGCGGCAAAACGGGCTGCCAGGGAAAACACTTTCCCGGAACCTTTTGACATGACCGATGCAAGTTCATCGGAATGAAAGTACCGCTGCAGAAGTCCCGGCATGTCTATCCAGCGACGCAAACGGTCTACATGAACCACATCGATTCCTATACCGACAATCATGGCCTTCCCTGATTATTCCCGTTCTGCAGGTCCTGCAGGCGGACACTCACAAGCGCGTTCTCCGGTTCCATTTTGACAATCTCAAGACCGGGAGTACCGGCAATCACCACAGGAAGCGTATAGTCTCCCTCTGCATTTATGCCGGAACAATCAATGCTCATAAAAAACGGCGAAGGGGAAAAGGTATCAAGAAGGAACTGATCCCCTTCTACCCGCACTGTTCCTGTTTCAGGATGAATTTCCGCGCTAAAGCGGGGATCCAGATTGGTAAAGGATATGGCAATATTGCCGATGTTCCGTACCGGCACAGGCTTGCGGATATAGGCGCGGAATTCGGTCGTGCCGTTTCCCCGGATCGTGAGAAGCGGATCGCGGTTCAGAATACTGACATCGATGGAAAAATCCTCGTTCCTGCCGTCCAGATCAATAAAGTCGGTATTAAGTTCAGAAAGCTTCCCCAAAAGAGTCAGAGGGCCGTCCACCACCGCCTGGGCGGGTGAGAGGGTATAGGAAACCAGCTCATAACCCGGAGCGGGGTTTCCCTGGAGACTGGGAATAAGCGGCACATACTTGCTTATTCTCTGATCCAGTTCAAGCGATATTTCCATGGGATCGCAGGAAATCTGCAGGGGTTCTACCTCCAGCGCGGTACCTTTCTTGCGGACCTGTACAGTAGCCCGGTAGGAACCGGGGCGGGTGTATTTTTTAAGATCGATATAGGCTTCAATGTCATCCTCAAGAATGGGATAGATACTGTTGGCCTCTCCCCGGAGAGTCACCCGGATCATGCGGGTATAGGAACTGGCGGGAAGCAGATTCTGATTCAACTCTACATCCAGGGGAACGGAAAAAAAACGGTCTTCCAGAGTACTCATCCGGTGAAAGACAAAGAGAATCAATGCCAGTACAATTGAGAGGACTTTTACCGGCCAGTTTTCGGCTGAACGGATCAAAAATCCGGAAAGCTTTGGCAGTTGTATCACAGGCCGTCCATCCCCCCTCCCGCGGCGGCGATTGCGGTTTCAGTAACAACGGCGCTGTCTGTTTTCCGCCCTCCCTGATTGAGCAGTTCTTTAAGTTTTCTGGTTACTTCGAGGGGACTCAGATCGTAGTAAAGTTTGGATTCGTATGCCAGAGAGATGGCTCCGCTTTCCTCGGACACCACCAGTATTACTGCGTCACTCTGTTCCGACATTCCCAGACTTGCCCGGTGGCGGGTACCGAAACTCTTGCGAATGTCCTGCTGTTCCGAGAGAGGAAGAAAACATCCTGCGGCAACAATTTTACTGTTCTGGATGATCATTGCGCCGTCGTGAAGAGGAGTGTCGAATTCAAAAACCGTTACAATAAGACTGGAAGAAAGATCGGCATTGAGCCGTGTTCCCGTCTCAATGATGTGCCTGATATTGACCTTCCGGGGAAACACCACCAGCATGCCACGTTTCTGCCGGGAGAGAATCTCTGCAGCGGTTACCACCGCTTCAAGCTGACCGATGCGGGGCTTCTGATCCGGCCTAAAAAAATCCCCCTGACCGAGGCGAATGATGATCTTCCGCAGTTCCGGCTGAAACACAATGGCCACCGCCACAAAGAGTCCCGGAGCCAGAACGGTAAGTATCCATTTGAGGGTAGTGAGATTGAGCATCGTTGCAATGCCGTAGATCAGGGCAAGAAAACCGGCGCCTTTTATCAACTGCACCGCCTGGGTTTTTGCCATGAGTTCATAGGCTTTGTAGAATAAAAAGGCGAGAATCGCCACATCCAGCACCGGACGGACAAAGTTATAGATGGCGGATAGCCGCTGAAACCACTCCACGCCTGGACACCCCTTATACCAGAATAGACAATATTGCCCCTTTTCGCAAGCAGTATGGTTAACAGCAGTATGGTTAAAGGGCGGCCGACACCGTTTTGGCAAGGGAAGTGCCGTCCAGACCGTTTGCCTCGAGCAATTCCTGCCGTGTTCCCAGGGTATCAAGGACGGCTTCGACGGCAAGGAACTTGAGCTTTCCGCGGCAGTTCCGATTCCGGGCAAGGGCTGCGGCGTACTCACCGAAACCGCCCTCCCGGATGCCTTCCTCGGCAATAAGAGTCAATTCATGGGAATCAAAGAGGAAGACAAGATAGTCTTCATCCAGAGGTTTTATAAAACGGAGATTGTAGAGATCCGTTTCAATCCCCTCTCTTTCAAGCCTTTCCGCGGCGTCGATAACTTCCCGGTAAAGCCCGCCTGTAAAGGCGAGCAGCACCCTGGCCCCCTGCGCCCGGCGGACAAAGACCCCCCTTCCCGGCTTAAGTTCTTCAGAAAAAGCCGGAATTTCCGGAGGACAGCAACACTTGGGGTAACGGATCATCACCGGGCCTTCCTGCCGCAGGGCCCAGGCCAGCATGGAGGCAAGTTCCCTTTCCCCCGCGGGGGCAAGGATACTCATACCCGGCGCGGCGCGGAACAGGGCAATATCGTAGAGCCCCTGGTGGGTTTCCCCGTCTTCGGGAACAAAGCCTGAATGATCCAGGGCAAAGATCACCGGCAGATTCTGGAGACATACATCATGGATCACCTGGTCGATGGCCCGCTGGATGAAGCTTGAATAGAACGCCGTAACCGGACGCATGCCCCGTACCGCAAGCCCTGCCGCAAAGCATACTCCATGGGCTTCGGCTATTCCTACATCGAAGAAACGGCCCGGAAAAGCCTCCCTGAACAGGGAAAGTCCCGTACCCTTCTCCATGGCGGCGGTAACCGCAACAAGCCTTTCATCATTTTTGCCCAGATCGAGGAGGGCTCTGCTGAAGGCTTCGGTGAATGAAGGACGGTTCCCCCCGTTTTTTGCCTCGCCCCGGGGAGAAGGCACATCAGGAAGGCCCTCCGAAAGGGAGAATGCCCCCACCCCATGCCAGAGCCCCGGATCCTGTTCCGCCCGGTGGTAGCCCTTGCCTTTCCGGGTAATCACATGGATCACCACAGGCCGCCCCAGCTTGCGCACGTCTTCAAACACATCGGTAAGGTACTGGATATTGTGACCATCGATGGGCCCGGCATACTCAAAACCCAGATCCACAAAGAAGTTATCGGTATAGAAAACCGCCTTTACCGCCCGTTTGAGCCGGACAACCCAGTCAAAGAGGGTTCCCCCGATATAGGGGATCTTTTTGACGGCGGAATCGAAAGTACGGCGGAAAAGCTGATATTTTGCCTTCATGGAGAGACGGCTCAGATACTTTGAAAGCCCGCCTACATTGGGACTGATCGACATCTTGTTGTCGTTGAGCACCACCACCAGGGGAAGCCCCAGTTGGCCCGCATGGGAGAGAGCCTCGTAAGCCAGACCGCCGGTAAGCGCTCCGTCCCCGATAACCGCCACCGCATTTCCCCGGCCTCCCCTGAGCCTCTCGGCGGCCAAAAGCCCCAGAGCGGCAGAGATTGAGGTGGAAGCATGGCCCGTATCAAATACGTCGTGGACACTTTCGGCCCGTTTTGGAAAACCGGATATGCCGCCCCGCTTGCGCAAGCCTGAAAAAGCCCCATAACGGCCGGTGAGGAGTTTATGGGCATAACATTGACGCCCCACATCCCAGACGATCTTGTCTTCCGGTGAAGCGAAGACCCGGTGCAGGGCAATACTGAGTTCCACCACCCCCAGATTGGAAGCCAAATGCCCTCCGGTCTTGCTTACCGTTGAGACGATTTCAGCCCGGATTTCCTCAGCCAGAAGTTCCAATTCGCCAAAAGACAGATCTTTTATGTCCTGGGGATTCCGAATCCGGGGCAACAGTGACGCTTTTTCATTCATTATAATAACAGATAGAGGAGGGCCTATTTGTTCTTGTGTCTGTTTTTCCGCAGCTTTTTCTTACGCTTGTGGGTCGCAATTTTGCGCAATTTGCGTTTTCTTCCGCAGGGCACTTCGGCGTCTCCTTATTGTTGATTTGATGACAGAAGTATGATACCTGGATCAAAAAAGGTCAAGTGGCCGTGGAAAGGTTTCTCCTGTTTTCTTCTTTCACGGGCTTCCGTGACACAATGCCGGGCACTTTTTTCGATTTTTTGTCAAACGCCATGTGCGTTGACTTTGATCGGCCAAGCTAATACAGAATGCCGATCTGTTCATCGCCGTGCGCTCCCACAAGTTTTTGGTTCTTCATGTCGACCATGAGGTCCATACCTTCCATCGGGATTGCGCCGAGCAGGACGGAACATTCCCTTTGAACAATCCACGCCTGGGTTATTTCCGCCCGGTCTTTCCAGCGGACTTCTACCGCTTCGGAAAGGCCGCACTCCGGTTTCTCGCCGTCCGCAAGAGTGGCGGGGACTTTTTTCACGACAGCAAGGCCGAGTTTTTGCCGAAGGCTTTCGGGTATGGTGAGCCGGAGCGCGCCGGAATCGACCACGGCGGTAACGGCGGCCGAACGGATGTCCTTTGCATCCATAAAGCCTCGCCG
>JAIRNJ010000192.1 GCA_031258115.1 Treponema sp.
TATGTTTTATAAGAGCCTCTTTTTTCTTTCTACACCATTTCTGCACTTGTTTTTCTCTTAAATATGCATCTGATACTCTTTCGTACTCCTCATAATATACGAGTTTTACCGGCGCGTGCTTTCGCGTATAATTTGCGCCGGTGCCACTTTGGTGTTGATGTAATCGGCGGGTCAGATTATAAGTGCTTCCCGTGTAGTAAGTGTCATTTGCGCATTTTAAAATATACATATAAGCCATACCAAAATAACAGCAAGAAAAATGCCAGTTGGCAAAAAAGTTCCGCCCCCCCCCTCGCTCCCTGAGCTTGTCGAAGGGGGAGCCTGTCGAAAGTGCGTCCCCCGTGCTCAGACCCGCAGGGAGCCTGTCGAGGGGGGAGCGTATATTGTTCTGCTATTGATTTTTAATGAAATTAGGATATACTATTTATAATCTTGATCAAGCGGAAGAGCAGAAGCGGCCTGCTGCCCCTTTAGGTTTTGCCTATCGGTTATGATGGATTGGCCCCCATCCCGCTTGGTCTTTTTTAGCATACGCCAAAAATCCTGTTCTTTTGTTCTAAAAAAAGTAACTATTTCAAATTGTTTTTTATTTTCCGTGATTTCCAAAACGACTATGCTGTTTTTTCGGTTTCTGCTTATGAAATTGAAATAGTGCGGACGGCTTTTATAACTGGGTTGCAGAATATTTGTTGTTTTGTACAGTGCCTCAACTATTATGTTATTGTATTCCGTCTGTGGAATATCAGCATGATCTTTTTTTATTTTTTCTATTACTCTTTTTTTCAAAAGCACCGCTTTTCTTTTTTTATGCAGATAGTTTAGTGTTTTAATCGGTATATCCGGCAGCACAAAATCTTTCCGCGGATTTTTATAGTCTGCCAGTGTGGGCATTTTTTTGCTGAAATTTCCCATATCTCAAAAAACTGCAACTTTTATGCCAGTTGGCAAAAATATTCCGCTCCCCGAGGCTCTCGAGGGCGCGTCCCTTCGCTCCCTGAGCTTGTCGAAGGGAGGGCCTTTGTGCTGCGGTGTGATTTTGGGGATTGACTTTTGTTTTTATAATGCTAATATTTAATTATGATGTGTTCGTAGAGTGCGAATAGGCTAACAAAATAAGACTCAATCAATGAAGTGTTCGTAAGGCGCGAACAGGCCAACAAAATAAAGCCTATTTTAGTTTATGCAGTTTTATCGGCTGACACTACTTTTTTATCAAGATTACAAGACTTGTTAGGAGATATTGAATAAGCAAGCCCGTCCTTATTATGTATTATTGCTTAAAGTCGATAAAGCAGGGGTGCCAGGCACTGAATTTGATATTAAGGGGCAACAGGCTGAACCGCCATGCGGGTAATATGGCGGGCCTTTTTCGGGTCTACTTTGGGAGGATGTTCTGTAAGGCAACCGGTAAACGCGGGCGCCGGATTTGGCTCTATACTGACGGCCTGTGCCGCCTCTCCGGGCCTTCGTACCGCAATCAGCCTTTACTTTTCCCCGGTAATTCCCTATAATGCCATTATACAGAATCGCCGTATGGCGGCGAAAGAATTGGCGGATCTGTTAAGCCAGTACGGTTTTGAGAAGATCCAGCGGGGGCTCTGGGAATCGTCCATTGTCTCCCCGGAAACGCTGGACAGGCTCAAGCGGGATCTGGATCGGGCCACCGACGCCTTTGACAGGCTGAGAATCTTCCAGTTTCCGCTAAACGGTACTCTGGCGCTGACAACGCTTCGGGACAAAAAATGGCGCCGCATTGTGGCCAAGGCCCCGGCGGCAGGCCTTCCCGCGGCGGTAAAACCTGTGCAAAAAACACGGAAGAGGTAGAAAATGTTATTGAGTGAACTGGGAAGCCCCATTGCGGAATTGAAGGCAAAGATCAACGACACCTGGAGGCGTCTTTGAAGAGGCTGACTTTGCCCGGCGTATAAAGGATATTGAATCAAAAGCCGGTTCTCCGGATTTCTGGAACGATTCCGCCCTGGCGGAAAAGACGATGACCGAACTCAAGGCCCTTAAAAACCGTTATGAACCCTGGAAAAACCTCCATGCCGGCATTGAGGATCTCGAAGTACTCCATGAACTTGCGACGGAGGCCGGAGATGAAGGCGAAGCCGCCGGTATCGAGAAGAACCTTCACCTTCTCGGCGCCCGTTACGAAAAGCAGAACATCTTTGAGATGATGGGCGGAGAAGTAGACAAAAACGGCTGTTTCCTCACGATCCATGCGGGGGCCGGGGGGACTGAAGCCTGCGACTGGTCGCAGATGCTCTACCGTATGTATCTCCGCTGGGCCGAACGGAAAGGTTTCTCCGTTGAAGAGCTGGACCGCCTGGAGGCCGAAGGGGGCATCAAGTCCGCTACTTGCCGCATTGACGGAGACTATGCCTACGGCTACCTCAAGGGAGAGTCGGGGGTGCACCGTCTTGTCCGGATCTCCCCCTTCGATTCCGCTTCCCGCCGCCACACGAGTTTTTCTTCCTGTTATGTTTTTCCCGTCATCGACGATTCCATCGAAGTGGATATAAGGCCCGAAGATCTGCGGGTGGATACCTACCGTTCAGGCGGCGCGGGCGGACAGCATGTCAACAAGACCGACAGCGCGGTCCGTTTTACACACCTCCCGACAGGGATTGTGGTGGCCTGTCAGAGCGAACGGAGTCAGACCATGAACAGAACCATTGCCATGAGCATGCTCAAGGCCAGGCTCTATGAATACTACAGGCAGGAAAAAGAAAAAGAAAACGCAAAATTTGCACAGGAAAAGAAGGACATTTCCTGGGGCAACCAGATCCGATCCTATGTTTTTCAGCCTTACACCATGGTAAAGGATTACAGAACAAAAACGGAATCGGGAAATATCCAGGCGGTCATGGACGGCGACATTGATACTTTTATTGAAGATTATCTGCGCTTTGCCTGGGAAAACAATTCGGACTGACGGAGATAAATGAACAGGGCCCTGTGTATAATAGTTTTACTTCTCCTTTCTGTCCCGCTTTTTGCAAGGGGCAAGGCTGAAGAAGAGAGGGTTCCCCTGAACGAAAACTGGGTTCTCTGTGTTACAACTTTTGATACCAGCGACATGTCCGAAGCCCAGCGGATCATAGGCGAAATTATTGTAAAGCACCTTGTTGATTCCCTCAACAATCTTGAATACCGTCTCCGGGTAGCAGCGGAGACCGGCTGGTACAGGGATTATGCTTTTTATCAATCCCGTTCAAATGCGGCCAAGGCACTGTTAAACAAACGGACTGAACGCGACCTCCTCCTCTTCCGGGGGGAACCAAGATGGAAATACAGGCGGCAGGTCAAGAAAACCGACACTGAAATTACCGATCTGGAAGAAGCCTACAAAAAGACTCTTGATGAGGAGCCTCTTATCACGGAAGAGCCGCTGTTTAAATTCAGCGAATCCAACATAAATGACACCTTTCCGCTTCCGCCGAAACCCGGGGCAGAGTACAAATTCTGCAGGGAACAAAATGCGGACGGTTTTCTTGCCGGTAAAATAAAATATTTTTACGGGAGGATACATGTAAGCCTCACGCTGTATACCGTTTATACGGATTCTTTTCCCTGGCAGGATACCATTATTTTTTCTCTTGATGATCAGGATGAAGCCCTGGAGGAAATTGAAAAAAGCCTGTTTTCCGCGGTTCTGGGAGGAGAGCCTTCCCATGTTACCGTTAATGCAAAACCAGACGATGCGGTAATAACAATCAACGGCAGTTTTGCAGGCCGCGGCAGTGTGGAAGATCAGACGAGGCCGCCGGGAACGGTAAATATTCATGTCACGGCGGAGAATTATGAGACAGCCTCCCTGGAGACAAAGCTTCTCCCCGGAGAAGTGACGGAAATCGATGCGGATCTAAAGCCCCTGAATCTTGCCACGATCAACTTTATTTCCCCCAACAACAGCAATGTCAGCATTTACCAGGGAGCGCTTTTTGTAGGAAAGACCCCGCTCAGCCTGCCTCTTCCCCTGGGAGGGCTTCAATATTTCAGCGCCGAAACTCCCGGAGGGAGAGAAACCGCCCCGGTTGTTTTTCCTGTGGACGAACTTTACAGGGGAAATACCCGGATACAAAAGAATTTGCAGTACCAGATAGACGATATACTGCGCTTGAGCAATTTTGACAGGGGAAATATGATATTCAGAACCAGGCGGCCTCCTGTTTCGGGACAGCAGAGGGTGGATAAGGCGCGGCGGCTCTACTACTGGTCATGGGCCGGTACCTGGGCCGCCATGTCTGCGGCATGGCTTTTCTATGGACTTTATAACAACACATATTATCCGGCATTTCAAATGAACAGTACAAGCGTCGAAATGTATAACGAAGCGACAAAAGCATGGATGGCTTCCGTCATAAGCCTCGGTGTTTTCGGCGGAGCGGTACTTTTTGAGGCTTTCAATATCGGACGCTATATTTTCATAAGCGGTCAGGATGCTCCCAGGGTTTTAAGAGACTAAAGGAATTTTAAGGGACAAAAGGAATTAAGGATGGCATTTTTTTTTGAGAAGGTAAAAAATTTTTTTTCGGGACAAAAGGCCCTTTCGCAAGGATTCTACGATGAGCTGGCGGATCTGCTGGTTGAAGGGGACTTTGGAGCCGCGGAAGCCTATAAAACCGTAGAAGAACTGGAGGCCGCCGCACGAAAGGAAAAGATAGACGATCCTGTCCGTCTTCGTGAAAAACTTGCCGGAATTCTGGAAGGGCGCCTCATAAGAACCGATATGGACGCTTCCTTTTCAGGCGATCCTCATTCTACAACAGTAATACTGCTGCTCGGTGTCAACGGGACCGGTAAAACCACTACCGCGGCCAAACTGGCGTCCCTCTCCATGGAAAAATGGAACAGGAAGCCGATTCTCGCGGCTGCGGACACTTTCCGGGCCGCGGCAATCGATCAGATAAAAATTCACGGTGAGAGGCTGGGGGTAAGGGTCGTCTCTCACAGGCACGGAGGAGACCCCGCGGCAGTGGTTTACGATGCCGTCCGGGCAGCCCTCTCCGGCGGAGGCGACACGATCATTGCCGATACCGCAGGAAGAATGCATACCAAAAACGCCCTTGTTGAAGAGTTAAAAAAGATTGACCGGGTAGTGGAGACAGGCGGGAAGGAGAGCGGTTTTCGCTATTTGAAGTTCCTTGTTCTGGACGCTACCACCGGAAGGAATGCCCTGGCCCAGGCGGAGATTTTTCACGGAGCGGTGGAACTGGGCGGCTGTATTCTTACCAAGTACGATTCAAGCGCCAAAGGCGGCGTGGTATTTTCCCTCTCTTCGCAATTAAAGCTCCCTGTGATCTGGATCTGCGAAGGTGAAAAATACGGGGACATACGGCCCTTCGATCCTCACGGCTATGTTCGGGAATTTCTGGGTGTCGAATAGGTTTATGGCAGCGCAAAAATTCTTTTTTTTACCCTTGTTTTTTCTCGCCTTCGTTTCAGTTTCGGCCCAGGAAAATTCACGGTGGTACAGATCCAACAAGGGCGGCATGGCGCTTGAAGAGGCTTCTTCAAAGATTACGGCTCTCAGAAACGAATACTGTCTTGAGGTAAGGGCGGCAGTCCTTGAAGAGATCCCTCAATTTTTGCGGCAGTACTACAATCCGGAGTGGAAGATAGAGAAGCGCAGCCTCTACGAAAACCGCAAGGAATCGCGCATACAGTGGCTCTTTTCGGAAGAGGGGGGTGTAGTCCGCCTCGCGGCAGTGTTCACCCGGGAAGAGCCCCTTGCCGCAGAAGAGGAGGGCTCTCCGCCGCCGGAAACAGCGGAAAGTACAGAGGCCGCGGCGGCTGAAGAAACCGGTGAGACTGAAGGAACCGGAGAAACGGAAGAAACCGGGGAAACGGAAGAGGAGGAAAAACCTGAAAAAACAGCCTGGGGTTTTGCGGATCTCTATGACGGCAAGGGACTTCTTACCAGGGAACTTACCTTTTATACCGACGGCAGTGAAGCTGTTACCGATTTTTTCTACAGGCAGGATGCGCTGATCCGGGCGGAAGCCGCGGTGGTGGAAAAAAACGGAGAAGAGGAAAGCAAAAAAAATCTTTATACGGATCATTACCGTTACAACCGTTCCGGCGCCGTCAGGGCCATGGAACGGCTCTTCAGTGCCGAAGGCGGGGAAGAGGCAAACAGTTATCTTATACGGATTCCGCTGATCATTCCCCGTAATGCTGCCAACAGTACATTTGTCAATCCTGCTCCCGCGTTTTTTTCGGATTTTCTTGAGGACGCTTTCAGGAAACCTGTTTTCAGGACGGTATTCAGTACCGATGGCCGGGGCAGGGTTCTAAGCGAAACGCGTGAGGATGAGTCAGGCGCCTTCCTGGGACTTCTCCGCTACCAGTGGCAGGGGGAACGGCTTGAATCCATTCTTCTCTTTTTTGAAGAGGAAAAGAAAAAACCTGTGGAAAAGGGAGAGGAAGCTCCTCCATCCGAAACCGTAGAACTTGCCGACGAACCTGCAAGAAGGGTAGACTATACCTATGATGAGCAGGGAAACAGAATCTCCGAAAAAGACTATGTAAAGGGAATTCTGGAACGGCAGATAAGTATAGACGGGGAAAAAGAAACGGAGGAACTGTTGATGGACGGAAAAGTAGTGCTGCGGGCCTATTGGGAAAAGGGGAGAAAGATCCGGGAAGAGCGGGTAAAAGACTGATGAAAAAATTTCATTTTTCATGGATTGGTTTTGTGGCTTCCCGTTACGTGGGCAGGGGGCGGAAAAATTCACCCGCTCCCATTCTTGCAATCCTGGGAATTGCAACCGGTGTTCTCGCCCTGATAGTGATACTGGCGGTGATGAACGGTTTTCAGCTTGGATTTATAGAAAGCATACTGGAAATTTCTTCGTATCATATACGGCTTGAAAATTTTGATATGAACTCCTCCGGGTTCCTTGAACAGAGAATCATGAAGCTTCCGGGGATCGGCGCGGCGGTTCTGTTCCGGGAATTCCAGGGCCTTGCCAGGGGCAAACGGGGAGGGCAGCAGGCGGCCCTTGTCCGCGGGCTGAAGCCTGACGCAATTGAAAAAGATCCCGGTTTTGCGGCAAAGCTTGAATTTGAGGAAGGAAGCTTTGACATCAGGGGGGATCGGGATATTCTGCTTGGTTCGGAACTGGCCCGGAGACTCGGAGTTCACCTTGGAGATGAGGTAAACATATTTTCCATTCCTTCTCTTCTTGCGGGAAGCGGCGGGGAAGAGGATGCCGCGGCAGGTTTCTTCCGTGTCCGGGGAGTGTTCAGAACCGGTTTTTATGAATACGATCTGGGCTGGGCCTATATCAATATTGATTCCGTTGAGGATATTTCCGATGCCGAACCCTGTATGGGGATAAAGATACATGATCGTTTCCGGGACGGGCCGGAACTGGAACGCATCCGGGAAAGCATCTCTTCCGTCGCCGGGATGGAGGAAGTAAAGCTTTCAAGCTGGCGTGATTATAACCGGGCTTTTTTTGGCGCCCTGCGGACAGAAAAACTGTTTATGTTTATTCTGGTCGGACTTATTTTTATCGTGGTGGGGCTCAATATCTTCCAGGCTCAGCGGCGGACAGTGCTTGAAAGAAGGGAAGAGATTGGACTGCTCCGGGCTGTGGGAGCGGGAGAAAGGGCGGTAAGGCTTATCTTTGTCTGGGACGGTTTTTTGATCGGTTTTACCGGCGCATGTTCGGGCCTTGTATTGGGCCTTTTCATTGCCTCAAACATCCCCGTCTTCTTTGGTTTTCTTGAAGCGGCGGTTAACGGCGGCATAGCGATACTTAATTTCTTTTTCGATTTGGCGGGAATCGGGGAAGCCGGAGAGTTTGCCGTCTTTTCCCCCGCGGTTTTTTATCTTAAGGAGATCCCCTCGCGGATTATTGCCCGGGAAGTGGTTCTTGTATATCTGTTCGGACTTTTTTCCGCCCTGCTGGCCGCGTGGTTTGCATCCGGAAAAATTTCCCGTACCAATCCTGCGGAGGTTTTGCGTTATGAGTGATGATCCTGTCCTGGTAAGGATAGAAAATATTGTCAAGGATTATGTTTCCGGCGCAGAAACACTGCACATCCTTAAAGGGATTAGCCTTGAAATTGAAACGGGAAAGGCGGTGGCCATTACCGGTCAGAGCGGAAGCGGCAAGAGTACGCTTCTCAATATTCTCGGGGGCCTTGACAAGGCGGATTCCGGCAGAGTTCTGGTTTCCGGCAGTGATATTACCGGCCTTCCCGAGGCGGCCCTCTCGTCGTTCCGGAGCCGTCAGGTTGGTTTCATCTTTCAGTTTCACTATCTTCTCAAGGATTTTACGGCTCTTGAAAACGTGATGCTTCCCGCGTACATTGCAGGTATGAAAAAAAAGGATGCGCTGGAAAAGGCGCGGTCTCTGCTTTTCGATGTGGGCCTTGATGAGAGACTGTCCCACTTTCCTTCCCAGCTTTCGGGAGGCGAAAGGCAGCGGGTGGCGGTTGCCCGTTCAATGATAAACGATCCCGATCTGCTTCTCGCCGATGAGCCTACCGGTAATCTCGATCCAGATAACAGCGCCATGGTAGCCGGCCTTCTCTATACCAGCGCGGAGAAGTGGGGCAAGACACTGGTTCTTGTAACTCATGACGAAAAGGTAGCCTCCTGCGCTTCCATCCGTTATACCCTGGATCACGGAGTCCTTCTGTGAAAGCGGACGCCGCCTTTTTTATCGCAATCCGGTATCTTTTGGGCAGGGCAAAGGAAGGCGGACGCTACCTTCGCGGAGCGGCCGCAGGGATTGCAATAAGTCTCATCCCCATTGTCGTTACCCTCATCGTGGCGGACGGAATGATACGCGGCATAACGGATCGTTACGTCGAATTGGGCACAGGACATCTGCAGATTCGTTCCTTTGACGGAACGGAGAACTGGGATGAAATAATTGCCCGTCTTGAAGACTCAAGCCGCATACGCGGCGTCTGGGAAGAACGGTATGGCCTTGGAGTTCTTGTCGGGAAAAAAGGAAAGACCGGCGCCACGATTCGTTCTCTGGATTCTTCGTTCTGGCAGGATCGGGGAAGCGCCCGTTTCATTGAACTCCGTTCAGGTTCCCTGGATCTTGAAAATGAAAGGGAACTGCTTCTGGGAGAATCACTCGCGGAATCGGTCGGTGCGGAAACGGGAGACACGGTCCGTATCATGACGATACGCGAGGGAAACGGCGGCAGAAGTATTCCCCGGATGACGCCTTTTACCGTGAAGGGTATTGTCTCTTCCGGTTACCGGGAGCTTGACGCCCTCTGGTGCATTACAAATCTTGAGGGAGCGGAACGTATCCTCTCGTCCGGTCTTTCAAGTTCTTATCTGATTGTGAAAACGGATGATCCCTATGAGGGTCTTGAACGCATCTTTCCGGAAATCTTCCGGGCATTGGATTCCGGTTACGGCGTATACACCTGGAAACAGCTCATGCAGTCCCAGTACAGTTCCTACGAATCCACGCGGCAGCTTCTCCTCTTTATCATGGCGCTGATAGTGCTGGTAGCGGCGGTGAATGTTTCTTCCGCTACATCCATGCTGGTCATTGAGCGGCAGAGAGACATTGCGGTGCTCAAGGCTGCAGGCGCCGGGCCCGAAAAGATCCGCAGGATCTTTATCTGGGGAGCCTTTCTTACAGGTCTTAGCGGAGCGCTTGCCGGGGGAGGCGCAGGTTTGTTGATCGGCTATTTTATCAATTCCATCGTGAAGGGACTTGAATCGGTTTTGAGTCTTGTTACCGGATTCTTTCACGGAGGAAGGGTGAGGCTTCTCGATCCGGGTTACTATCTTGAAAATATTCCCATCATCATCGACTGGTCCGCGGTCTTTGCCATTATTTTTGCAACGGTTCTCTGTTCCGTTATTGCCGCTCTGCTCCCGGCGCTGAGGGCGGGAAGATTAAAGCCCCTGGATCTTTTACGGAAATATTA